>CANQVB010000006.1 GCA_947627225.1 uncultured Bacilli bacterium | reverse complement strand
GTTAATGCTAAATCTTTCGAATCAGTCACAGTCATTAAAAGTGTTCCTGTGGTGATTTTATTTTCCACTTTTCCTGCTTGACTAAAGGAAAAAACAGCATACGTGAACCCCAGTACTAATACAACTAGAAAAAAAAGGGTTCCTATCATTCCTATTAGTTTCAGCTTTGGTATTTTTTTGTCCATTTGTTCCACAATATCCACATCCTCTATAATTTGATTATATAAAGAATCCCTTATTTTGTAAAGTTCTATTTTAAAACCAATCTCTTTAAAAAGGGATTGGTCAACAATTCTCTTTCTTATTTTTCTTATCTTTTATTTATAACCTTTTTCGAAAGTATAACTCTTACCACCTAATGATAAAGATGTACCAATTCCACTACTTGCACTGGTAAAACTTGCATTGGAAGCGCCACCAGTACCCTTGGTTACAACCGCACCCTTACTTTCTTTCACAGTGGTTTCTTCTGTTAAGTTAAATCCTGTACCTTGCGTATCACTCATAGCTACATAATACTTATAAGAAGGTTCTAAGTCTGATCCGGTATTGACAATAACAACATAACTTTTATTTGTATCATAAGCTTTTCCGAAGGAACTTGTCTTTCCTCCACTTTCTAGTTTCACAAGATCTGTTGCTACAATAGTATAGTGATTTGGACTTGGAAGCTGATAAGTTTCTTGTAAAGCCATATATCGTACTTGATTCACAAAAGAACTTGCTGTCGCAGCATAGGTATCCTTTCTTGCACGCTCAATAACATCGGTCATCGCTGGAATTGCAATCATCATTAACACAGCTAAAATCACAATCACTGCAAGTAATTCAATCAGTGTGAATCCTTTCTTATTTTTTAATACTTTCATTTTTATGCCTCCTCATATTCTCTAATACTATTCTACTAAAGAATGAAAGTTCAGTCAATTATTTCTTTCATATTTTTCCTACTCTTCCTAGTAAATGGCTTGGATGGTTCCTCCTACTCCCAAATTACGTCTAACCGCTAATTCGTATGTCTTTAATTTTTCATTACTTACAACAATCGTATTGATGGAATTTTCTTGATTCAATGTATCTATGTCAGTTAAATTAATCCCCTTTTTCTTTTTTCCTTTGTCATATCGTTCCTGAAGCGTAATATAATAGTGATACGTTCCACTTTCATTCGCAATGAGTACAAAAGATTGATCCTGTAAATAGGTGCCTCCATTCGGCGCTTCAGATAATTCTGTCATATCAAGGCTTTGGAGTCTAATCGCAATCGCATATCCGATTTTAGGTCTTTCTACTGTCGTATCACTTCGTAATTTATATTCGGCAAGCACCTGCATTTTCTTAGCATCATCTACATATACTCTTTTTTCATTTTTATCAAGGATAGACATTACATTTGGAACAGCAATCAACATAATTATTCCTAAAATAGTAAGCGTCGCCAGTAACTCTACCATGGTAAAACCCTTTTTGTTCATCATCCTCACCTATTTTCATTATCGCACTCCAAAAAATCATTGTAAAGCCTCTTTTAAATTTTCCTTTTCTAAATTGACAAGCGCAGTTTGTTCTTCCCCAAACAAAGAATCATAACGAAAAAGAGAAAATCCTTCATAGTGACTCATAGCACGAGATGCAATCACTTCTTTTTGAATAATATTGCCTCCTTCTATCCATTCGTTTTTTCCAGATAAAGCATACTGATCTTCTTTACCAACTTTATAAAAAGCAAGGGCTGGAATCAACGTCACACTTTCCAGTTGAATCAAATCATTCCATTCTTTGACAACGTCCAAAAATGGTTTTCTCTCATTCTGAAATCCAAAATAAATCTGTGGCATCAAATAGTCCACAAAACCTTCTTCACTTGCAAAACGCCTAGTATCTACAAAATTGCTGGTATAATTATTCTCAAGATTTCCTTCTGGAGAAATACCAAATTGTAAAGACTCATCTTTTTCCTTCACAACACGATACACGTCTTGAATCAAAGAAGATACTTGAGAAAGGCGAAATGCATCATGCGTGATATTCGGTTGTTCTAATTTTGCTTGTTGGTACTCTTCTTCATCAATGTCTAAAGAAGGGTAAAAATAATCATCGAAATGAATTCCATCAACATCATAATTTTCTAAAATTTCTTGGATTCCTGCTAGGATTAATTGCTTGGTTTCCGTACGAGCAGGATTATAAAAAAGGCCCTTCCCTTCTATTTTTTTAGCATATCCTTTTTCTAAAGCTTCATTGGCAGGACTTTCTTGTGCAATATTTTCCATATCGACTTGATTTCGAATACGGTACGGATTAATCCAAGCATGCACTTCAATGTTTTTTTGGTGCGCTTTTTCGATAAAATAAGCTAAAAAATCAAAAGGAAGCGGATCTCCTTCTTGGTGGACTACTGTTTTACTACTTGGAAAAATTTGAGAAGGGTAAATCGCATCTGAGAAACTTCGTACTTGAAGAATTAACATATTAAATTGATTCTCTTGCATCGTATCTAATACCCCATCAATATTTTGCTTTGCTTCTTCTAAACTCTTATCCTGTAAATAACGGCTGTTTTCAATATAGGAGAAAAAAAGTGCTCGCTTTTCCGTAGGTTCTACTACTTCATCTTTTTCGATTGTCTTTTCTTTTGATTTGGGTTCAATAGGCTTTGTTTTTATGCTAAGTAGAAAAAAGGACAAAAGGACAAAAACCAAAAAACAGACTCCAAACTGCTTCATAAAATCACCTTTCTTCTACTATAAAAAAAGACAAAGTCGAAATTTGTCTTTAACTGATACAATCTGTATTTTTAATAATAAAAAGGCGATTTCCTTTATAAAATGCATAAAACACATCTTCTAAAGCTACATTTTCTATTTCTAAATTATCTAGAAGCCAATGTTTACTTTTATGAAGAAATTTTAATGTATCCTCTTGTATTTCACCATCTAAAATGACAGCGAGTGGATACGCTCCACTTTTTCCTCTTTGTTTTAAAAAGACAGAGAGTTTTCCACTGGTTTCTAAAATTGCATAATCGACTTCCTCTAAGCTTTTTACTTGTCGTGCGCGCAGTTGTGTCAATAAATCTTCTAAATTATAGCGTTGCTTTAACATTTCTTTAAAATTCACTTTTCCTCGATTTACAATTAAAGAAGGCTTGCCATCTAAAAGCGTGCGAATCGAACTATGCTTAAGAGCGAGTTTAGAAACAGCAATTTGAATCACCACAAGGGCACAAATCGGTAAAATAGAAAGCCATATACTCATATCATACTTATCAATGGCCATCGCAGCAAGTTCTGCGATTAAAATAGAAACAATCAAATCAATGATAGAAAGTTCTCCAATTTCTCGTTTTCCCATGAAACGATAGACCACTGTAATCAACACATAGAAAAGAAGCGTTCTTAATACTACATTCACATAGTCCATTCCATTCACCCTTTATAACATGGAATTTTTTTCCTTTTTTATACCTCTTTTTTGCATTTTGTTTCACGCATATGGGTTGCCAATATGCAAGTTATTTTTCTAAATAGAAAAATAAAACTACTCCCAATTGAGATGAGAAAGTAGTTTTTATATATACTCGAAGCATTTTCCGAGTTTCCTATCAATCTGGAGCACAATCTGGAGCGATTGAGGAAGATATCTACAACTAAAGAGTACTTTATGATATAATCGTTATTAGAGGTGCTGATTATGAATTTAAGAGATAAAGTAGAAAATTATATACCTTTTAATGAACAAGAAGAAAGAGATAAAGAACAATTTTTAAAATTTATAGATACTTTTGATGATGTCTTGACTAGAGATAACGTTTTTGGCCATTTTTCAGCATCAGCTTTTGTTGTTAATAAAGAAAGGACAAAAATGATAGTAGTTTATCATATTATAAATGATGGTTGGATTTATCCAGGGGGTCATGCTGATGGTGAAGAAGATTTTTTATCCGTTGCTGTTCGGGAAGTGGAAGAAGAAACTGGATTAAAAGTAGATGTTTTAGATCAAAATATTTTCTCCATTCAATCTGCTCCAGTTAAAGGCCATATTAAGCGTGGCAAATATGTTTCTGCGCATCTTCATTTAGATGTGGTATATATTATGGAAGCAGACGATAAAATGCCATTAGTTTATAGAGAAGATGAATCAAAAGGAGTAAAATGGATTCCATTTGAAGAGGCAACTAACGAAACAATGTGCGACTTTATTAGACCAATCCATAAAAAATTAATAAAAAAATTAAATATAAAATAAAATCACTAACCCCCCTAGGAATTTTGACAGGTATATCAAAATAATCCTCTGGGGGTTTTTATTTCAATAAAAAATCATCTCTAACTAGAGATGAAATATATTTGAATGTTCGAAAAGTTCGAACAGATTCGTCAATGGAGCGAACGAGGGGAATTGAACCCCCATCACAGCCTTGGCAAGGCCGTATTCTAACCATTGAACCACGTTCGCATAACTTTTTCTTTTCTATAACTATTGTATCATACTTTTTCAGTTTGAAAAGTATTTTTTTCTACTTTGTATCTTTGAACGAAATCAAAAAAAGAGGATGCCATGATCCTCTATTAAAATTTACTTCAAAAAATCATCAATTGTCATTAACCGTTGGTCAACTTCTTCTAAAGAAACCGTCTCTTTTAAAGGGATTTTTTCAACACTTTCTTCCTTTTCGGTAAGCTGTGCTTGTAAGAAAGCAGTTGTAAGACCTTTCTTTTTCAGCATACTTCCTGTAGAATAGCGATCTGTAATTGGTAAATCACTTGCTTTAATAAAGTCAACTTCCTCTTTCTTAACTCCTATTTTTTCTTTGTGTTCTACCAAAAGCGTAGAAACCACATAATATGGATTGGTCTTCACTTCCCGAAGAAGTAACAGGCCCCTTCTTCCTCGTGATGTTTTTTCAAACGAAGAAAGCTTAATTCGTTTTCCAGTTCCTTTATCTGTAAAGACAGCAAGCATCTTACTAGAGTCCTGATCAAAGAGGTGAAGTCCTACAACCTCATCATCTTTTAAGTTAATTCCTTTGACCCCTGCGGCTTTTGCCCCTACAACTGGAATCTCTTCCGTTCCAAACCAAAGCCCATAACCACGTCTTGTTGCTAGGAACACTTCTTGTCCTTTTTCTACGACTACCTTAAGAAGTTCGTCGTTATCTTTTAACTTCATACAACTTGCAGGTTTTGAATATCTTGAAAGTTTCAAATCTTGAATTGCACTTCGTTTAATCATTCCCTGCTTCGTTACAAAGACAAGGTTCTCTTTGGTATCAAAAGAAGCAACAGAAACAGCACCAATCACTTGTTCTTCTTCTTCCATTGGAACTAAATTGCTGACATGTTTTCCTAAGTCCTTCCATTTTAAATCAAAAATAAGATGTACTGGAAGATAAAGATAATTTCCCTTCGAAGTAAAGACTAACAACGTATCTCTTGTATTCATCTTTTCCAAGAACAAAAGATAATCCCCTTCTTTTAACGTAGCTTCTTCACTTGCCTGGTAGCTTCTTAAACTACTTCGCTTTAAATAACCTTCTTTCGAAAGAGCTACCACAACATCTTCTTTAGGAAGCATAACCGTAGTATCAATTTTAATTTCTTCAATTTCTTCATGTACTTCGCTTCGTCTTGCACTTCCATACTCTTTTTTCACTTTTCGTAAATCTTCAATCATGACCTTTTTTAAAATCTCTTCATTTTCTAAGATGGCAGTAAGTCCTGTGATAATTTTCTTTAAGTTCGCCATCTCTTCTTCCAGGAGCACAACATCTGTATTGGTCAAGCGATAAAGTTGCAGTGTAACAATGGCTTCTGCTTGCACTTCCGTAAATGCAAATTCTTTGACTAAATTGTCCTTGGCATCTGCTTTGTTTTTCGAAGAGCGAATCACACGAATGACTTCATCTAAAATAGAAATACACTTAATGAGACCTTCTACAATATGAAGTCTTGCGGAAGCATGATCTAAATCGAACTTGCTTCGCCTTAAAACCACTTCTTTCTGGTGATTTATAAAAGCATCCAAGGCTTCCTTTAATCCTAAAAGCTTTGGTCTTCGGTTGACAATTGCAATCATATTAAAATGATAATTGATTTGCAAATCCGTATTCTTATAAAGATAAGCTAGAATAAGATCACTTTTAGCACCCTTCTTTAAATCTACTACAATTCGAATATCTTTAGTAGATTCATCACGCACTTCTAAAATTCCATCAATCTTTTTATCCAGTCGAATCTCATCCATTTTCTTGACAATCATGGCTTTGTTTGCTTCATAAGGAATTTCGGTAATCACAATCTGGCTTTGGGATTTTTCTTCTACAATTTCCGCTTTGCTTTTGATGACAATTCTACCCCGTCCTGTTTCATAGGCTTGCTTAATTCCATCGATTCCTTCGATGATAGCACCTGTTGGAAAGTCAGGCCCTTTGACATACTTCATAAGGGTATCAAGACTACAATCCTTATACTGTATTCTATGAATTGTCGCATCAATAACTTCTTCTAAATTATGCGGTGGAATGTTGGTCGCATATCCTGCAGAAATTCCTGTTGAACCATTGACAAGAAGAGCTGGAAACCTTGCAGGAAGGACAGTTGGTTCCAAAATAGAATCATCAAAATTAGGAGCGAACTCCACCGTATTTTTGTCGATATCTTTTAACATTTCACTGCTGATTTTAGAAAGACGAGCTTCCGTATAACGATAAGCAGCTGGCCCATCTCCATCAATCGACCCATTGTTTCCATGCATATCAATATAAGGCTCTCGCATCTTCCAGTCTTGACTCATTCGAACCATCGCATCATAGATGGAACTATCTCCATGTGGATGGTAATTTCCAATGACATCTCCAACTGTCTTGGCACTTTTTCGGTAAGGCTTATCATAGGTATTTTTCTCTTTGTTCATCGAATACAAAATTCGTCTTTGAACAGGCTTCAGTCCATCCCTTGCATCAGGAATGGCACGGTCTTGAATGATATATTTAGAATAAATGGCAAAACGCTCTCCCATGATATCTTCTAGGGAATAATCATAAATTTTCTCTAAAATCGCTTGTGTTGTATTTTTCTTTGGCATTTTTTTCATCTCCCTTAAATCTGATAATCATCTTCTAGCGTAAACTCAACGTTTTCATCAATCCATTCTTTTCGTGGGGCTACTTCATCCCCCATCAAGATACTGACTCTTTTTTCAGCAAGTAAGGCATCATTGATGTTGACTCGGATTAGAGTTCTCGTTCCTGGCGCCATCGTCGTTTCTTTCAACTGGTCTGCATTCATTTCCCCAAGTCCTTTATAACGTTGTACTTCACATCTCTTATCCTTCGTTTTTTCTTTCATTTCTTCTACGGTATAAGCATACTCTATCGTCTTTCCACTTTGAATCTTAAAAAGTGGTGGCATGGCAACATAGAGTCTTCCATCTTCAATTAAAGGCCGCATATACCGGTAAAAAAACGTAAGCAACAAACACTGAATGTGCCCTCCATCCTGATCGGCATCACTCATGATAATGATTTTATTGTATTCTGCTTCACGAATATCAAAATTGGGCCCGTATCCTGCACCAATGGTATAAATCATTGTGTTAATTTCTTCATTCTTTAAAATTTCTTCTATCTTAGCTCGCTCTGTGTTGACAACTTTTCCACGTAAAGGAAGAATCGCTTGAAACATTCGGTCTCGTCCTTGTTTGGCAGAACCACCAGCAGAATCTCCTTCCACCAAAAAGAGTTCTTTTTTCGTTTTATCTTTGGAAAGAGCTGGGGCAAGTTTTCCAGATAACGAACGCTCTTTGGCATTTTTACTTTTTCCTTTTCTAGCATCTTCTCTTGCTTTCCTAGCTGCTTCTCTTGCCACTTTGCTTTTGAGTGATTTGGTCACAATTTCTGTCGCAATGGCTTTATTTTCTTCCAAGTAGAACTGAAGTTTTTCGGTCACAATGGCATCAACTACCGTTCTTGCTTGTGGCGTCCCTAGTTTTCCTTTGGTCTGTCCTTCAAATTGAAGAAGAGCTTCTGGGACTTTCAAACTGATAATCGCAGTCAAGCCTTCTCTGACGTCGCTTCCTTCAAACGCTTTCTCTTTTCCTTTGATGAAACCATTGTTTTTGGCATATTCATTGAAAACACGTGTGAGTGCTGTTTTAAACCCAACTTCATGACTTCCCCCATCTACTGTTTTTACATTGTTGACAAAAGAGACAATATTCTCTTGATACGTATCCGTATACTGCATGGCAATTTCTACTTCGATTTTGTCTTTTTCACCTTGAAAAACCATCACTTTATGAAGGGGTGTTTTGCCTTCGTTTAAGTAATTGACAAATGCTTCAATTCCGTTTTCATAATAGTAAGTCGCCTGTTTTTGATCTTCTTCATCCACAACTTCAATCGTAAGTCCTTTGACAAGAAAAGCAGCTTCTTGCATTCGCTCACAGATGGTTGTAAAGGAGAAGTTGGTACTTGAAAATATGGTATCATCTGGTAAAAAACGCACCTTCGTTCCCGTTTTATTCGTCGTTCCGATTTGTTGTAAGGATTTTGCAACATGTCCTCCATTTTCAAAACGAATCTGGTACTCTCCTCCATCTCGTTTGATGGTTACTTCCATCCATTTTGAAAGTGCATTGACAACAGACGCCCCAACACCATGAAGTCCACCAGATACTTTGTAACCTGCTTCTTCAAATTTACCACCCGCATGTAAGACAGTATAGATAACTTCAGGGGTTGTCTTTCCACTTTTATGCATACCGACAGGAACCCCTCTACCAAAGTCTTCTACAGAAACACTCCCATCTTTATGCAGCATAATTTGAATTTTATTTCCAAAGCCATTGATCGCTTCATCCATAGCATTGTCAACAATTTCCCATACTAAATGATGAAGTCCCCTTTTATCTGTAGACCCAATATACATGCCAGGTCTTTTGCGAACGGCTTCTAATCCTTCTAATATCTTAATGGAATCTGCATCATATGTTGTCTTCATAATCCTACTCCCTTCATTGCATAAAAAAGAGATAAAATGCCATACCATTTATCACCTTTTCGATTCTTTTCTTCTTATATTATACCAAAAATCTACGTTTTCTTCCAACAAAAATGTAAACTCTTACTGTCAACCAAAAAGAAAAAGCCTAAGCTTCTTCTACAATCAAAAATTTTGTATTTTCAACTTGAAAATCTTCCATCTCATCATTCATATATACTGTCCAAGATTGAAAATGGGAAAGGCTATTTTCTTCTACATACAGTTGTAATGGTTCTTTACTGGTCCATTTTTTCCATCTACGAAAGCAAGAAAAATCACACTCTGCTTTTTCAAGGCTTCCCTTTTCTACCAAGCGATTGTAATACGATTCCATTTGCGTGCTTATTTTTTTCCAAGCTTCTTCTTTGGTGATGTTGAACCGTTTTAAAATCTCATCGGTAGAAAGTAATTTCCCACTTTTTAAAGAAAAGACAGCAGTCTTGATTTCAAAAATAGGCGTAGTATCATCAAGAAAACTCGTTTTACAGTATGCCACTGATAAAAGATCATTCGTAACCTGAAAAGAATAATTTAATAAGATATGATCTTTATCTTGGTACATTTCTTCAAATTCTTGATTCAAAGTCTTCGCATCAGAACTGTTTAAATTCACGACAGGTAACGTTGATTGGTTCTTACCATCTTTAAATAAATAGGATTCTTTGGTGTATACATAATCTTCTTTAGCATCCAATCGTTCCATGGTGCTGTTGGCATGATTGACAAGCTTTGAAAGTATAAATAGAACGACGCAAACAATCAGTAAGATTACAATGATTTTGTTTTCTTTAATCGCTTTCAGAAATTCTTCTTTCATTCGTTTATAATCCTCCTATATTTCGCAAATTCACTTGGATTGGTAGTACTTAGTTTTACACCATCGTTATGATTGCTCGCATGAACAATCCAGTTGACGCCATTCGAATCTTTTCCAACGTACATGGCAACATGTCCTTCTTTCCACAAAATATCTCCGGGTTGTAATTTTTCATAGGTTGTTCCTATACCAAGTTCAGAAAGCGTTGTACTTCCACCACTAACATGCGTATAACCTTTTTGTTGATAGACATAAGAGATGAATCCTGAGCAATCAAAAGCTAAAAATCCTTTTCCATAATAGTTTTGTGCTTTTTCTTCTGTCATGAAACTCCTATTTGGATTTTCGTTTTTTAATTGTTGATGTAACTCTGGGGTGAACTCTTGCCCTTTTGCACCATATACATATGGATATCCTAAATATGAAAGTGCCAAATTAACAACTTCTGCACGCGCACCACTTCCTGAAATACATTGGTTTGTAATTCCTGCAAGATTTTGTCCTGTCCCACAATCTGTTGTTAATCCATTCGTAGAAGAAGATGGGGTAGAACTTGGAGGTGTCGCATTGACAAGTGAAGAAAGGTCTATCCGAAAAGAAGTTGCTTCTTGCCCTAAACCAACATAATCACTAGGAGAAGTGTATTCCCCATAGGTCACACTTCCTGCAGCTTCCCAACAAGCTCCTAATTCTAATCCTGCAATATCACTCGGAAGTATTCCAAGTAGCAATTCCACAACCGTTGGAATCAGAAAAACAACCAACGCTGCAAGAATGGTATTGTATAGTTTTTTATTATACTTTTTATCGTCCGGATTCGCAAAAATTCCTACGATTAAAATGGCCAAAGCAACAATTAATAAAATCGGCGTGATCATTTGAATCATTGCAATGATATCCTGCACTGTATTCAGAACAGCCGCCAAAACATAATCGCCACAACTAGACGTGATATCCATATCTTAAGCACCTCCTACTTTTTCTTCTCACTCACCGCAACGCCATCACCAATGCGATAAATAATCGTATTAAAATCGGGATTGTTGTTAAGAAAAGAAATATATTCTTTTATTTTTCGTACTAAACTCCTTAGATTCGCTGTTTTAATTTCTCTCTCTTGTTTCTCAACTAAGCCATGAAAATACATGTTATCTGTAATAATATACCCATCAGAAACAAGATTTTTTGAAAAGAGTTGAAAAAAGTTAATATTCTGTGATTTCGCAGCATCAAGAAAAATTAAATCAAACTCCCCTTCTATTTTAACATCTAATGCATCTTTAAAAATCAAAGTAATTCGATCTTCCAAATGAAATTTTTTAACATTTTTAAGCGCTTCTAAATAACGCACCTCATCTCGTTCAATCGAAGTAATCTTTAACGTCGGTTGACAAAGTGCCATCATAATTGCAGAATATCCGATCGCTGTACCCACTTCTAATACACGTTTAATCTGATGTTTTAAAATAAAAGTCGTTAAAAAGTCAATGCCCTCATCTTCCATAATAGGAATCCGATTTTCTTTCGCATAAGATTTCATTTCTTTGAGCATTTGATAATTTTCTCCTACCATATCCAGTCCCCCTTATCTTTGATTTCCTGTACTTTTTGTTCATGTTCTTGTACTGTTTTGGTATAAAAGACATTGCCATGTTTATCGGCAACAAAATAGAAATAATCACTCGGTGTTGGTGATATACTCGCTGCAAGAGAAGAAGAGGAAGGATTACAAATAGGTCCTACTGGAAGACGTCCTTTCATTTCTAAACTTCGGGTGTTATAAGGATTATACGTGTTAAACATAGCTGTTGTCAAATCAGCAGTCATCTCTTGTTGAAAGGCGTAATATGTCGTTACATCGCTTCCAAGATTCATACCAGCTTGAAGACGATTTTGGAAAACGCCTACAATCTTGGCACGATCCTCTTTCTTTTTTCCTTCTAATTCTGCAAGAGAAGCTAGGGTCAAAACCTCATGAACATTGCCTGTTTCTTGTAGTGTCTTTTGGTACGGCTCTAAGTTCTTCTCTGTTTGGTTAAGAAGTGTTGTAACCACTTCCTCAATGGTCACATCTTTCTTATCAAATTGATAGGTATCGGGTGCTAAATATCCCTCCAAAGGATAATAAATTTCATCCTGTAAAATGGTATCTTGTAAAAACCAATACTTCGGAAAAAGCGTTGCAATATACGTTCTATCTTGCATCTTTAAAAGAAAATCTTCTTCTTTAATGTTGGTTTTTTCCGCTAAGATTTTGGCATATTGCTTCATATTTTTTCCTTCTTGAAAGGTAATCATAACAAGATTTGGATTATAGTTACTTCCCTCTTCTAACATCGAGGCAATCTTTTTCGTCGACATACTTTTACGAAATAAATATGTATCTGCTTTTAAGTTTGAGATATGATTTAATTTAAGATAAAGTCGAAAGATAGAAGCATTTCGAACAAGACCTCTTTTTTCCAGTAACTTTGAAATATTTTCAGTACTCATTCCAGAGGGAATCACAACTTCAATATCGGCTTGGCTGGAAGCATCAATGGGAGAAGTATAGCAAGTATAAAAAATACTTCCGCCAATCAAAAGAAGCCCAAATAATCCAAGCAAAACGGCAAATATTCTTCCTTTTCTTAACTTCATATTGTACTCCTTTTTATTCACTGGCAAGGTTATCAAAATAGCCTTGGATAAAGACAACTGGTGTTCCTTTATCTCCACTACCACTTGTCAAATCACATAAGGAACCAATGAGATCGACATATCTTCTTGGCGTTGTTCCTTGACTTTGCATGGTTCCCTTTAAATTGCTATCTTTTTGGGCAATTTCTTGAATAATGGCTTCCTTTAAGGCATCTCCTCTTAAGTTATCATATTGATTGTCTGAAATATATTTGAGTTTTAATTCGTTTGGGGTTCCTTCCAATCCTTTGGTATAGAAAGGACTTACGACAGGATCCGCCAACTCCCATATCTTTCCAACGGGATCTTTGAAGGCACCATCTCCATAGACCATGACTTCAATTTGGCATCCAGTTATCTTAAGAAGTTCCTGTTGAATTCCCAAAACAAGTTGTTCCCCATTCTTAGGGAAAAGTTTCAATCTTTCTTCTGTCGATTTATTAGAACCTAAAAGGCCATATGTTTCATTATACCCACTGCCATTTCTTGCTTGGTTCATAAGATCATCTAAGCCATATACAAGACTTGCTCCCCGTTCTTTTAAGATGCGTTTTGTCTTTTCTCTTGTATGAATGTCACAAGTTAAGATATCTTTCGTATAGTCTAGAATGACTTCGGGACGATTCCCAAACACAAAGGAAATTTCACATCCTTCTTTTTGGGCAATTTCTCGATAAAAAGAAACATAGTTAATGCCTGTGAAAGGATGCACAAGATTTCCAAAATGCGCAATATACTCTTGTTCTGTTAGTGTATCTTTCCAAGGGTCATAGTTTGTTTTTTCCAGTTCCTTTTCTTCAAAAAGATGATTTCCAACTTCATCTGCAGGATATGAAAGGAGCATCGTAATTTTTTTGCATCCTCTTGCGATGGCTTTTAAAATTAAGGAAAAACGATTCCGACTTAAAATTGGAAAGACAACGCCTACTTCTCCACTTGGAAACTTTTCCTTAATTTCTTCTGCCACTTCTGAAACACTTACATAGTTGTTATCACTAATCGCAACCACTGCTTCTGTAATTGCGACAATATCTTTATCGTGAAAGGTAAAGCCTTCTTCTTTTTGAGCAGCAAGAAGACTTTCCACAACGACTTCTTTTAAATTTGTATCTTCTTTGATAATGGGTGTTCGAATCCCCCGGACAACCGTTCCAACTGTTCTCATCTTCTACCTTCTTTCTATATTTCTCTAGTACTACTATACCAAACTTGCTTTCATTCCGCAAGAAAAAGGCGTGCTACCATCACTCCTTTTTGGCAAAATATTCTTCTAAAGTAAGATTTTCTTCTGTAAGTGTTTTGGCAAGCTGTTTTCCCACATAGCGATAATGCCAAGGCTCATAAGAAATTTCAGTAATTTCTTCCTTGTCTTTTGGATATCTTAAAAGAAAACCATACGCTTCTAAGTGAGAAAAAATGACATCTAATTGATCCTGAAGTTGTATGATATCTTCTAGTTCTTCATAAATTTTTCCATCTTCTAAAATACCAATGTCAATTGCAAGACCCGTTAAATGCTCACTCTTATCTTTTCCAGCAACATACTTTTTCGCATAGGATTTTCCAAATTGTTGTTGATAGATTTGGTAAATTTCTTCTTGTTCTTCTTGCGTTCTAAACGCATCAATCAATCCGATTTCAATGTTTTCTTTTCGTAGGGCATCTTGTAATTCTAAGAAAGCACGATATGTTTTTTCTTCAATGAAAATTTCTTCTCCACGCATATTTTTTATAGAAAGAAGATGCCTGTTTTGATTGTTCTTTTCTTGGTAGGGATGTGTCTTGTTCACTAACTGATCATACTGCATTAAATCACTTCTTTCCGAATTTTTTCATTGGCTTTTTGATACATACAAACTGCATCATAAAATGCTTTTAAGATTTTCTTAGCATCTAAATCATATTCCATCAATTCAGGATGCCACTGCACCCCTAGAAAAAACATATCTTCTGCAAGTTCAATGGCTTCTATAACGCCATCTGGACTTTTCGCAGAAATTTGAAAGATTGGATTTGGTTCTACTTTCCTTGCATGAAAACTATTGACTTTAAGCTTCTTTTTTCCGACAATTTCATAGAGCAAAGAGCCTTCCACGACTTCAACTGTATGGGCATACTTGCAATCTTTCCTTCGTTTATGCCGAATTTCTGAAGTAATTTCTTCTAGCTTCACTTCTTGTCCAATGGATGCGGCTGCTTGCATTCCTAAGCAACAAGCAAGGGTTGGAAGATGTCTTTTTCTTGCCTCTTCAAAAAGAAAGCGGTCTTGTTCTACAAATTTATCGCCACCTGGAAGGAAAAGACCATCACACTGGTCTAGAAAGAAACAAATTTCTTCTTTTTCTTCTTTGGAAAGAAAGGAAAGCTCTTTTCCTTTCGTATACCAAATATTCTGTTTCTGCACATACGGAATCGGAAGTAAAATGACATCAAATTCTTTAAGCGGAAGCCGTACTCGCTCAAACATATACTGAAGGGCACGTTCTTTTTGATCGATATTACTTCGCATACAAATTCCAACAATGGGTCTCATTCAAAACGAATCCTTTCTTCGATATAACTTTGTACGGAAGAAAGTGGAAGGGTTACTTGTTCCATCGTATCCCGATTTCGAATCGTCACCGTTTCTTGATCGAGTGTATCTTGATCAATGGTAATACAGAAAGGGGTTCCTATGGCATCTTGTCTTCGGTAACGCTTTCCAATACTTCCTGCTTCATCATAACTACAGGGAAAGGCTTTGCATAAAGCTTGATATACTTCTTTTGCTTTTTCCCCCTGATACCTTTTCACCAAAGGAAGAACAGCAACTTTATAAGGCGCAAGGAATGGATGAAAATGCATGACTTCCCTAATCTCTCCGTTTTCCAAAACCTCTTCTTCATAGCAATTGTCTAAAAGTGCTAGAACAAGCCGATCACAACCTACGGTTGACTCTATAATATAAGGAATATATTTTTCATTCGTCTCTGGGTCTAAATAACTTTGGGATACTTTTGAATATTCTTCATGGCGAGACAAATCATAATTCGTACGATTATGCGTTCCGTTGATTTCTCCCCAACCAAAATTAAACTGGTATTCGATATCGCAAGCTTCCTTGGCATAATGCGCTAATTTTTCATGATCGTGATAACGAAGTTTTTCTTCTTGGATTCCAAGATCCACAAAATATTTTTTGGCATATTCTTTAAAATAAGCATAGAGATTGCTATCCGTTCCTTCTTTACAAAAGGTTTGGTATTCCATTTGCTCAAATTCAATGGTTCGGAATGTAAAGTTTCCTGGTGTTATTTCATTGCGGAATGCTTTTCCAACTTGCCCAATACTAAAGGGAAGTTTAGCCCGCATGGTTCGTTGTACATTTAAAAAATTAACATACTCCCCTTGTGCATTTTCAGGCCGTAAATAAATTTTACTCTTAGCATCCTCTGTTACCCCACGATGCGTTTCAAACATTAAATTAAACTTTCGAATATCTGTAAAATCACTTGCTCCACAGTAAGGACAAGGAACTTGTTTTTCTTTAATATAGGCAAGCATTTCTTCTTGTGTCATTCCATCTGCTTTGGCATTTTCATCAAACTCATCAATTAAAGTGTCTGCCCGAAGGCGTTTCTTACAGCGTTTACAGTCAAGCAAAGGATCTGAAAAACTTGCGACATGCCCACTTGCTTCCCAAACACTCGGATGCATCAAAATAGCGGCATCCACTTCATAAGCATTCTCACGCTCCTGAATAAACCTCTTACGCCAAGAATCTTTCACATTATTCTTAAGTTTTGCTCCTAAAGGCCCATAGTCCCAAGTGTTCGCAAGGCCTCCATAAATTTCACTTCCCTGGTAAATAAACCCATATTGCTTACAGTAACTTACCAACTTTTCCATCGTTAATTTTGTCATTTCATATCACTCCCATTCAAATTTTTAATCTTCTCAATCAATTCTTCTTGCGAATCGATAAACTCACAAAGTTCAAACAAATCTTTTCTACTCGCCACTTTTCTTTGTTCCATATCTTCTAGTAGTTGATACAGAACATCAAAACTATGATCTTCGTTATAAATATAAATCGGATAATTCTCATCTTTTGCTGTCCTTTTTTCTTCTAAAAAAGAAAAGAATTCACAAAACGTACCAATGCCTCCATTTAAGAAAAGACAAAAATCGCTTTTTTGGTAACAATATTTAGATCTATCCATAGTAGTCGAAGCAGCAAGCACCTGTTGATGAACATAATTTTCGGTTTCTTCTTGATAGGTTTGATGAACAACAAAGGTGATGGGAACTTTTTTCTCCTTGCACATCTGATATACCAGTTGCATTAAACCACTCGTTGCCCCACCTAATATGACTTCAAGCTTATCGATATCCAGTAATGGATTCAAAAGATGCCTGTATTTTTCTTTTTCCATAAAATCTACTGAAGAGCACCCAATAAATAATTTCATAGTTCCTCCTTTCTCATAGAAAAAAGACCCTGTCTTCATAAGGACTCCTTTTTAACAAAGAAGCGGTTCCACCTTATTTATTCCTGAACAGAATCTCCTCAACTGAATATGACTAGAGGATTCCAACCCTCATCTTCGCCTTTATAAATTTAGTATATTCCAATTTTATTTTTTACACAAGTATTTTTCTAGAGATGTGTGAAAACGGATGGAAGAAAATAGAAAGGAGAAGTAAGATGTAAAATCACATCCGTTCAATTCCTTCCTCTTATTCTTGTTTACTTTCTATCTGTAGACGTTTTACATCTTTTAACATTTTTTTACTCTTCATGATAATTCCCGTATATTTATCGTAATATTCTTCTAAAAACGTTTCGATTTCTTTGACATTTTCAGGATTGACTGTAATTTTACTGATTTTAGCAATATCCACATAATAATACATTCTAAACAGTTGTATTGTTTTGGTAGAGACTATCTTGTCTACTCCACTTTCAAAACAAGACCCACAAAGAAGTCCACCCTTATCACTACTAATCGTAACTATATTGGTTGTATTTCCACAAACAGCACAACCATCTAAGCTAGGAAGAACTCCCAAATAATCTAACATTTTTATTTCATAAATATTAACAAGCGTTCTACAGTCTAAACCTTCTTCTATTTTATTGAGGGTCGCTTCTAAAAGGGAAAGAAAAGAGTCATCTGTTCCCTGTTTAATCACTTGATATGTCAAATCTAACAAATATGACGCATACGATACTCTTTCTAGGTCCGTTGTTATTTTAGAATAGGGATGAATCACATCTACACCAATCAAAGTAGAAAGTCCATTTTCTTTATAGTAAATGTGATACGTTCCTGATAATAAACTTCTAGATACACTTCTTAGTTTACTTTTCATGTTCCGACAACTTTTAGAAAGAATTCCAATTAAACCATATTCTAAAGTATACACCTGTAAAATTTTACTGGCTTCACTGTAATTCATCTCTTTGAGACAAATTCCTTTCACACTCAATATCTTCACGATCATCACTTCTTTTTTCTAATTCTTGTTTTAACAAAAAATATTTTACATCTCCTGTTTTTTTAAATAAGTTCCACAATAAATCCTTCATCTTTCCTCACCTACTATTAAAATGGGAAAAATGAGAATAAATTATTCATCTTCCTGTAGGCCAAGTTCAATCAAATGTTTTTCTTCATCACGCCAATTTGTAATCGCTTTTACATACGTTTCTAAATAGACTTTTTTTCCTAGAAACTTCTCCATTTCTACTCTTGCTCTTCGCCCCACTTCTTTTAACATTCCTCCATTTTTTCCGATAATAATTTTCTTTAAGTTCTCTCGATCCACAACAATAAGCACTCTTATATGAACAAGATTTTCTTCTTCATGATAGTATTCTGTATAGCAAGTAACGCTGTGTGGCACTTCCTCTTTCAGTTGGTGCATCAATTTTTCTCTTACAAATTCTGCCATGATAAATTTTGTACTTACATTGGTTAGTTCACCTTGTGAAAAGATTTTTTCTCCTTCTTCTAAATACGTTTTGATGACATCTAGAAGATGCGTGATATTTTCACTTTTTAAAGCAGAAATAGGAATAATTTCTTGAAAAGGATATAAATCTTTCGCAGAATCAATCATAGAAAGAAGCGTTTCTTTTTTGACTTGATCAATTTTATTAAGAAGCAAGAAAACAGGAACCGTACTTCCTTCTAGCTTTTTTAAGATAAACTGGTCTCCTTTTCCAATGCCATTTTTTGCATCCACCAAAAACAAAATCAGATCAATTCCATCCAATCCATTTTGATAGGCTTTCTTATTAAGAAGGGATCCTAATTTATGATTCGGTTTATGAATGCCTGGAGTATCTATAAAAACAATTTGAGCATCTTTATCTTCATAAATTCCTTGAATCACATTTCTTGTAGTCGAAGGAACGTTTGATGTAATCGCCAAATGAAGATTTAAAAGTCGATTTAAAAGTGTACTTTTTCCTACATTGGGTCTTCCTACAAGAGATACAAATCCTATTTTCATTTCCTCACACCCTTATCTTGTAATTTTCATCTCTTTTAAGAGCTCTTCCTGTTTTTGAAACATTTCTTTTTCCTGTTCTTTTGTTTCATGATCATACCCTAAAAGATGATAAAATCCATGGACAGCTAAAAAAGAAAGTTCTCGTAAAAGAGAATGTCCATACAAAGTGGCTTGCTGTTTTGCTTGCGGTAAAGAAATATAAATATCTCCCAAGATCCGTATATTTTTGGGCAAGACGACTATTTGATCTTCTTCTAAGGCAAAGGTAATCACATCTGTTTCTTTATCGATATTCCGATATTTTCGGTTTAGATTTCTGATTGTTTCTTGGTCGACAAAAATCAAATTAAATTCTGTCTGTTTAAACTTTTCCTTTTTCAGTGCATAGAGTAAAACCTTGTTTACTTGGTTGAGTTCTTGTATCTGTTCTTCGGTTTCATTATAAATATGAACTACATTTTTTTGCATGGTATCCTCCTATAATAATGTTATCATTCCAATTAAAAAAAGAATGGACAGCGAATTTAAAAACCAAGTCGCTGTAAAAACGCGTGGACAAAGAGCAACTAACTTTTCGATCAACACATAACAAAAATACCCTAACAGTCCCCCGCATAAATTTAAAAGAATATCATCAATATCAAAGACTCTACCAATTAAAGCCTGTGTACTTTCAATGGCAATAGAAGCAATCAAAGTCAGGATGAAAATTTCACGAGGATTTTTACTTTTTAAATAATTGCTTACAAAGAAACCATAGGGCAAAAAAAGAAGCATGTTTCCAAAGACATTCTTAAAAAAGAGTCTACTTCCAATCGGATAACGAAAAATCTCTTGAAAGGGTATGAAATTGTTTTTTCCATAGGAGACAGTATCTTGAAAAGTAACGACTTGAAATAGGCACAGAATATAAATTAAGAAACTAAGCGCAAAAAGCTCTTTATAAAGTACAAACTTTTGCTTATTTTTATAGAGATACACTAAGCGCAAGGAAGTTGCAATCACACAAGAGATAAAAACCATGGGAAGTGAAAAAGCAAAGACATTGCCAATTGTTTTTGATAAACTTGCAAACATGTGACTACCCCGTTTCTTCTTGTTTTTTGTTTTCTAAAGAAAGATCTAAATTTTCTATGGATTCATAAGCAGTTATATCCTCTTTGACTTTGAAAAACACTTCTATATATATTTTACTTCCTTTCTTTTGTTTTTTCAAAACTTTTTGTGCAATAATTTCACTATTTTGGGGAAGTTTTAAGGAAAGTTTTTCTTTGGCAAGCGCGATTCCTTTTTTCTCACTGCTTTCTAACGTATATTTTGTGGTTGTCAATTTGACTTGTTCTACTGTATCTAGGGATAGAAAAATAGGGAGTAGAAAACTTTTAAAAATAGGAACTGTTTTCCGAACTTTATAATACGCATCTGAAAAATCATATGTATGCGATAAAAAATGCAAAGAAAGTCGTTGCTTTTTCTTTCCAATCACCTCTTCTTTTTGCTGATAAACTGGAAGTAAGACAGAAACGGTATACCAAACTTCACCAAAAACGACTCCTTCTGCTTGTACTTTGGTTTTTGCCTCTTCATTTTTATGAATGACGCCTCCTATTAACACATCCCCTTTTTTTACGTAATCAAATCTTTTCTTGACGATTTCTCCTCTTTGCGCTGTAATCGATAAAATCATGGCATCTTTAGAAGCAACAATATTTCTTGGCGTCGTCTTTTCTTGTTGTTCCTTTATTTTCCTTTCTTCTACACGCACAATATATTTAGTACCAACCTCTTCGATTTCAAGCCACTCGATTTTGTTTTTATAAGTTTGTAAGAGTTTTTGTTTGATGTCTTCTTTTTTCTCAAAAGAAGGTTTGAAATGAAACGGTGCAATATTCTCTTCTTTCAAAGCATCTAAAAGTAGGGTTCTAATTTCCTTTTTCGTATGAACGACTTCCACTTCTAAAATTAGATTGGAAAGAAACAAAAGAAAAAAAACACCCAATAAAATGAACCCTAAAAAAGGGCGATATTTTTGAAAAAGAAGGTACCATTTTACTTTTCCTTTATAAGCAATCAGTTCGATAGGATACGTTGTTTTTAATTTCTTTATTTTTTGATACCCTTCTTCATCCACTTCCATCTGGATACAATCTTGTAAATAAGAAAGGGAGTAGATTCGAATGGATAAGCTTTTTATCATTCTTAAAAAACGCGCATAATTTTTACCTGTAATTTTTAAAATATATCTACTCTGCATAAGAAATCTCCACCTTGTAAATGCGTCCTGAAATTAAGATTTCTTGATCTAGAAGTTTGGATAAAGCCAAATTGTTTCCAAAAAATGACATTTGATAGTGCGGCGCTTGCAGGATAATTTTTTCATTTCCAATAGAAATGAGTTCCTGATAATTCATAATATGAACTTTATTTTCAAAGAGTGTGACACGAAATTCATTATCTTCAATATAATTTTTAAGGTTTTCGAATGGATGATACATAACTTACCTCCTCTTGTATTTAGTTTATGAAAAGAGGTAATGTGTTTAGAAGTAAAAAGAAAATGTAGAAAATTCCTTTTCTACATTTAGCTTTCGTGAATATGATTTTCTCTTGCGTTCTTTTTGGCATTCTTTCTTGCGGTTTTTCTGGCATTTTTTATCGCTTCTTTTTTTGCATTTCTTCTTCTTACCCCTGGTTTATCGTAACATTCCCGTTTTCTGCATTCAGAAGGGACACCATCTCTTGCCACTTTCTGTTTAAATTTTCTAAGTGCCATATCTAAGTTTCCATTTTTTACAGTGACTTGTGTCATAACATTATCCCTCCCTTCGCCTTTTTCTAAGTTTGATTATAGCAAAAGTTTCTTGGAGTTACAACAAAATTTTACAATTTTTCGTATTTTTCTTAGAAAAAAACAGCTTTTAGGGAATAAAACCTATTTTAAAGGGCAAATTTGATTTTCTTCAATTCTTCTTAGTGAAGAACCTACTGCTCGTCCTGTTTCTAAAAGGATTTTGATCAACGAAGTAAATGAATTGAGAAGCGTTCCCGTTAAATCAATTCCACCATTTACTTTTTGTAATTCTTCTTTGGAAAGCTTTGTCATATTTCACCTCCTTCACACGGATTTGGATGCACAATTCCATCAACGAGTCCCGCTAAAAAAACAGCAAGGGCTGCTATACCGACACCTACCCAGACAGAAATGCCTCCTTTTACTTGCATCATTTCTTCTTTTGTTAATGTTTTCATGATAACCTCCATTCTTTCTGCATCAATTCCCAGAGTGATACGCGCTCACCCCTACAATAAAGTGTAAAATCATCTTGTGGTACATCTTTTTTAAAAGAAATTTCATAAAAGTATTTCGTCTTGATTTTTTGTTTTGACAAAATTCGAAAAGCGTATTTTTGATTTTTAATATAGCCTTGTTTTTGATGCAATGGTTCTTTAGAATAAACAATCGCATCTTTCCTATTTTTCATACTGCCTTGATATGCCACATAAGTTAACAGTTCAAAAGGCATATTCAAAAAGACAAGCAAAACGATACTATAAAGAAATAAAAGCACTTTAAACAACGTCCATTTATTCATACGGTTTCCTCAAAATAAGATACTTTTTCGAAGAGAAAATCAATATTTTTTCTATGAGAAATAACAATGACCATTTTATCTTTTAAATAGGTTAGCGTATTTTGAATCAATTCGCAGGCTTCCTCCTCTTCTATACTTTCGAACACTTCATCTAATAAATAAATATCTCGTTTTAAAAGAAGTGTTCTTGCTAATAAAATTTTTTTGCGTTCCCCGCCACTCAACGAAAGATTTAAAATAGAAATTGGAAAATGAAGATCTATCTTCTTCTCCTTTAATAATTTGGCTACATGTGTAATTTCTAAAACTTTTTGAAGATGTGTTGGAGAGATTTTCTTTCCTAATGTAATATTTTCAAGTAATGTCCCTGAAAAAAGGCCTTCTTCTTGTGATAAATAACAAATTCTACTTCTTAAATCTTCTAAATTCAAATATAAAATATCCATTTGATTGAGAAAAATTTCTCCTTTTGCAATGGGATAATAGCGAAGGATACTTTTACAAAGCGTACTCTTTCCACATCCTGAAGGGCCATGTAAAATGACTTTCTGCTTTGGACGAACACACATAGAAAACGTACTTTTTTTGACATTTCCTTGTACCTGATACGTAAAATTTTGAATGGCAAGGGATGTGAAATGTGGATATGGTAAAAGGCTTTTCTTAGGAAAAATTTCTTGAAAAGAGGTCATGAGAAAAGGTTCTAATTTAGAAGCTTCTACTTTTATTTTGGGAAAAAGCAGAAAGAGCTCTAATATTTTTGTATAGTTTTCTAACAACAATTCAAAAAGAATTTCTAATACGAAAAAGTCAGAAAAAACAACCTCATTTCGATAAGAAGCAAAAAGAAACAGAAATAAAAACAAAAATTTACTCACCTTTCTCTCTAGTTTCTGAATACTTTCTTTCTGTCTTAAAAAAAGTTGAAATTGATAGGTAGCTTTTTGACATTGAAACGAGATTTTGCGCCACTTAGCAAAGAAAAAATGTTCTTGATGAAGTCCTTTTAATAAGTCCATCTTTCCAAATGTTTCTAGAAAAAGTTCGTTTTTCCTTTCTCTTTTCTGAAGATAATTTTCTACTTTTTTCTCAAACTTACGAAAGAAAAAGCAAGAACTTCCCAAAAGAGTCAAACAACAAGGCGTAACTCCAATTAGAAAAAGGAAGCTTTTTTTTGAAAGAAACCACGCAGCAATTATAAAAAGAGGGAATGAAAAGAAAAGCGTTTCCAACAACTGAAACCAAAACGCATAAATTTCTTCAAAAGATTGTGTTCGCTCCAACAATGCACTCACACGATAATTTTCATAAAAATAATAAGGGAGATACAACAATTTTTTCATCCAAGTTTGTAGGTAAGAAGCTAAAAGTGTATTTTGAAGTTTTAAAAAGAACCAACGGAGCAGGTAAAATCCACCTTCTAAAATGAGATGAAAACTGAGAAAAAAACAAAAGTACTGTAATAAATTATAAACATCTTTTTGCACCCATAAATAAGTAAAAAACAATTTTACTTCTAACCAGGTATAAAGTTCAAAAAGAGTTAGAATACTATTTCCAAAAAGGGCCAGTAAAATACTTTTTTTCAAATAAGTTTTAGGAAATATCTCTTTCCAAATAGAACGACTTTTTTCGCGTGCTAAGAAACGTTTAACACGAAAAAACAAGTAATTCCCAGTACAAATTTCTTCCCAATTTGAAAGAGGTATTTTCTCATAACCTTTGGCAGGATCCATAATGAAAACCGCTTTTTGAAAAGTGTCTATTCCCATCACTACAACAAAGTGATAATAGTTCTCTTTTTTAATATGCGCTATAACAGGATAGCTTGAAGAAGGAATCTGTGTAATCACTCCTTTCTTTCCTTCCATCATAAATCCTAGTTTTTCTCCTGCTTGTAATAGAGAATACGCATCACAACCTTTTCCTGTTAATTGGACCATTTTTTTAATTTTTGCGTAAGGCATTTTTCCATGATAATACTTAAAAATGGCATACAGACAAGCAGGGCCACAATCCAACATATCCTCTTGGAGTACTTTTGGAACTTTCCGCATTGATATCCCCCTACTATATCATTGTCTTTTTGAACGATTTTTCACTCTTTTTTTAAACTTTATCAATTATTTTGACAAATCCATGAGAAAAAGTATAGCTGTAATAGAATAAATATAGGTGGTTATATGCAGTACGTAAGAATTAGAAATTTACGAGAAGACAATGATATGACTCAAGAGGATGTTGCCGAATTCTTACATATCCGACGTTCTACTTATACAATGTGGGAATTAGGAGATGTTAATTTTCCGATTTTAAAACTGATTCAATTGGCGGAACTCTTTCACACCAATGTAGAATATTTACTAGGATTATCGAACAGCAGAAAATACTGCAAGTACCAACAAAATATTACCTATCAAACGATTGGCAATTTACTGAAAGAAGAGCGCAACAAAAGAGAAAAAACACAAGAAGAATTTGCAGCGATTCTAAAAATTCGACAATCGAGCTACTCCTATTATGAAGATGGTAAAACAAAAATACCAACTGAAAAGCTGGTATTTCTTGCAAAAGAATATCATATATCTTTGAATCAAGTGTGCGGTGAAATCAAAGAAGACATCTTTGCAATATAATCTTGAATTTGACAGTTGTTGAATATAAAAAATCTCACAAGCCCTTATAAACAAAAGGAAAAGTGGGATTTTTTGTCTTTAAAAAAAGTTGCGTAGTTTCTAGTTTTTAACCTGCTTAAAAATTTTTTTGAAAGTTTCATAGGAAATTATTTCATAGTCAGTCCTAAAACCAAAAATTTCATGTAAATCATCTGTTAAATCATCTCTTACATAAGATGGAGAATATCCTGCACCTTTTTCTTCATATACTTCCATTTCTCTTAATTTTTCTATTATTTTAGTGTTTGTATATTTGTAATTTAGTTTGTTTTCCAGTATTCTATAAATTAACAAAGAAATAAAGCATGTAAGAAAGTGTGCCTTGATTCTATCTTCTCTTGATAGATGTATTGTTCCTGAATCAAAGTCTGTTTTCAATAATCTAAATGACTCTTCAATTTCCCATCTGTTTTTAGATATATTTAATATTTCCTGTATATCTCCAACTAAATTAGTAGTAATTCCATAATATCCATCAAATTTTTCTTCTTCTTTTATAATATCTTCATCTATGGAATAGGAATAATTATACTTTTCTTTTTTAGTTTCATTTAAAGAGTTGTCTGCCTGCTTACTCTTGGTTCCTTTTGGAGTTAGAGTTACTTCTTCTTTAATAAGTCTTCTATAATCATTAGGATTAACGCTTAACTTAATTTTATCTCCTGTATTTGTTGAACTTATTTTTTTCTTAGCTCTTTCAATTTGTCCATTTCTAACTTTTCTTAAATAATCTCGATATTTTATTTGAAATGTAACAATTAAATCTTGCTTCACATGAGCAGTTTCGGTAGGAACTATTTTATAAAATATCGTTTCATAATTGTTTATACTTTTTTCTTCATCATTTAATATTTCACTTAACTTGTATGTATTTTTTAAATCTCCGATAATCCTCCAATCATCATCTGAAAATACCTTTTGTTTGTATTCTTCTTTTAATTTTTTGATGGATTGTGTTATCACAAAAGCTCGACCATTTTTGATATTAAATTGTTTTATTTCGTCCGTACACATGGCTGCATCTGTACAGATGATTGTTTTATCATTTTCTAAATTAAAATCTTTTACTATTTGTTTTTGAAGAGGAATTAAGTGTTTCGTTTCATTTTCATTACCCGGAAATATATTCATGGCAATAGGTAAACCGTTCCCATCCATAAATAATCCCATACCAACTAAAGGATTGGGTTTATGGTCTTTACCTTTACCATATTTTCTTAAATCGTCTTCTTCGTCAATATCAAAATAATAATTTGTACAATCGAAATATATGATTTTGGTATTTCTATCAATGACAGATTTACTCGTATTATATAATTCTTTCTGAATATAATCTAAATCGTTATTTAGATAAGTTAAACCACGATATAAGTTTTCTAAATTATATTTAGGCGTTTCAATAAATTTTTGACTTAATTCATAAGTTTTTAATTTGCTAGAAGGGTAAATAATTCTTGAGAACACTAAATTAGACAAGACGTCGTTTAAATCAAATTCAAATTTATATTTTCTACTAATGTTCTTAGCTATTTTATCTAATTTTAAGGAATAATAAATATCTTTTAAAAATAGATAACCAACATTAAATCTATTAGTAACGTATTTAGATATAAGTTTATTTGCATATTTCTCAATAATAACTTTTTCAGGTTCAACCTGAGAATAGTGCTCTTCTTTATATTTATTTAAATAATTATTCAGCCAAGTATCAGGATCAATATTTTCTTTTTGAGCTAATTTTGAAACTTGATCTAAATTGCCTATTTTTTCCAGTTTCCGTGTAGTTCTTTTTCCATTTTTTTGGTAGTCTTCAATAATGTAATAATTTAAACTGTTTTTAGTTTTGGAATAAGATAACCTTGCCATATAATCACATCCTACAAGTATTATAACACACTACGAGAAACTACGCAATATACAATTTCATAAAAAAACAAGCATTTTCAATGCTTACATGACTATTTTTGAACTTCAACTGTCAAACTTGGGAGCTACTCCTATTATGAAGATAGTAAAACAAAAATACCAACTGAAAAGCTGGTATTTCTTGCAAAAGAATATCATATATCTTTGAATCAAGTGTGCGGTGAAATCAAAGAAGACATCTTTGCAATATAATTATTATAAAAGTGAAAGGGTATTTCGTAAATAGATTTGGCCTTTTTTCTAATTGGTAATTTTTACCAATTTATTTTTTTCTTTTAGAAATATAGTTTTTCACTTATAATATAGATAGGATGTGATAAATTTGAAAAAAATAATTTCCCTTGTTTGCTTGCTTGTTTTGGTTTTGGGTGCTACTTTCTTTTGGTACCAACGTACACAGCAAAAAAATGCACCTACAAATCAAGATGCAAAAGAAGAAGAAAAAATAGACCTTGCAAAACAACGATTAGAAAAAATGAGCCTAGAAGAAAAAATTGGCCAGTTGTTTTTCATCAGTCACCGAAATACTGATTATGAAGATGGTTTTTTTGATACTGTTAAAACGTATCAACCTGGTGGATTCATTCTCTTTCAAGAAAACATTACAACGTATCAGGATGTGAAAGAGCTCAATCAAAAACTAAAAATGCTTTCCAAAACACCTCTTTTTATTGGAACGGACCAAGAAGGTGGACGCGTACAACGCTTTAAGACTTTGGAAGATAAAAAATTTACAAGCATTCCTCCTATGCAAACGGTTGGAAGTACAAATGATGTAGAGGTAGCAAAAGAAGTCGGCGTCATTTTAGGAAGTGAACTGGCGCCGCTTGGAATCAATGTGGACTTTGCCCCCGTCTTAGATATTAACAGTAATCCAGAAAATACAGTCATTGGAAATCGAAGTTTTGGAACGGACAAAGAACAAGTTACAAACATGGCGCTTTCCCTTGCCAAAGGTTTGAAAAGTACAGGCGTGATTCCTGTTTATAAGCACTTTCCTGGACACGGAGATACCTATGAAGATTCCCATCAAGATTTTGCAAACATCTACAAGAGTAAAGAAGAACTGTTCGAAACAGAACTTTATCCTTTTCAAGAAGCAGCCAAAGAAGAAGATGTCATGATGATGGTTGGGCATTTATCTCTTCCGAATATTTTAGAAGATGAAACACCTGCTTCCCTTTCTCCTACTATGATTAGACTGTTGCGTGAGGATTTAGGATATCA
Source organism: uncultured Bacilli bacterium (assembly GCA_947627225.1). Taxonomy (GTDB): domain Bacteria; phylum Bacillota_I; class Bacilli_A; order RF39; family UBA660; genus CANQVB01. Next base: position 9,272 of record CANQVB010000006.1, on the reverse strand, counting down.
AGGTGTTATTATTACAGATGCACTCGATATGGGCGCACTGACTAAACACTATCGTGAAGAAGAAATTATCGTAAAAGCTTTACAGGCAGGAGTCGATATCCTATTAATGCCAACAAACTTTGAAAAGGCTGTCAAAACTGTAAAAGAAGCCATTGAAAAGGGAGAATTAGAACAAGCCCAAGTTGAAACGTCTGTGCTTCGCATTCTAAGGCTAAAAGAAAAGTATCATCTATTTGATGATGATCAACAAAAAAAAGATTTAGAAGAAAGTGAATTAGAACAGCACGAAAACTATATGAAAGAACACTTTGAGTAGGAGGATTTATGAGAAAATATTTGTGGAACTATTACCAAGAAATCGAAGAAAAACTCAAAAAACAAACTACTTTTTCAGCCAAAGAAATTGAGGAACATCTTATCAAGATTCAATTTTTCCAACATGAGCGAATGATTCATCTTCTGGTTACACTCTTCTATGGACTCTTTACATTTCTTTCTTTTTTCCTGGCGCTTTTGCATCCACTTCTTTTTGTCATTTCTCTTTTTCTTCTTATTTTTCTTATCTTCTATGTAGTTCATTATTTCTTTTTAGAAAATACCGTACAAAGCCTTTATAAGCAGTATGACAAAATGAAGCAAAAAGAAAGAACCTCTTTCTTCAAGCAATTTTTTCGGTGAAAACTTTACAAAGTGAAAAGTTTGTGCTAAATTAAGAGTGTTCTTGAGCATGTCTCCGTAGCTCAGTCGGATAGAGCAATCGCCTTCTAAGCGATCGGTCAGGCGTTCGAATCGCCTCGGGGACACCAGTGGATAAGAAACTCGATAGCTTCGAGTCAAATAAGAAAACGTGCTTGCTAAAAGTGCGTTTTTATGTTATCATGTATTTGTCAAGGATGCCTTGCATATAATAAAAAAGGGAATACTTAACATTGCAGTGTTGAGTACTCACCAAATAATTTGGGTAGCACTTAATCTACTGAAATGAAAGTAAATTGAGTGCTTTTCTCTTATTACAGGTTACTAAATTACTAAAGTAAAAAGTAAGGCTATGCGTAAGAAGATAATTAGAATAAGAGATAAGATTAAAAAATCTTTCTTATACATATCATCAGCCTCCTTTCTAAAAGAAAGTTGGCAAGCACTCAACTGTTAAATATCCCTATAAAAATTATAGCAAACGTTTGTTTTCTATACAAGATAGAATTTCTCATTTTTTACTTGACTTTTCTTTGTCTTTTATGATAACTTGAGTCTTGGTAAATTATTTTATTTACACGGCACATGTAGAGCGAAAGCTCGTAAATCTGATTACGGCAGTTTACTTTTTAATCAGATGACATGTGCTTTTTATTTGCCTAGAAAGGAGAAAAAAGATGACAAAGACAAGAAAAAAACATCTTATTTTTGCACTCATTACTGTTCTCATTACAGTGCCTTGTTTTGTATTTTATTGCTCTTCTTATGAAGCGGGTGGTTTTTCTATCTCCGTCATACAACAATCTTTTGTATTTATCCCCATTGAATTTGTCCTAGCCTATACCAGTGAAATCTTTCTCGGAAGTCCGCTTGCTATGAAGATTGCTTGCAAAGCAGTAAACCCTAAGAAAATAGACCCTTTCTTTTTTGAGGTGCTTGTAATTTGTGCGACTGTTTTAGTGATGTGTCCCTGGATGAGTTTTTTAGCAACCATTCTCTACAATGGAATCCTTGCAGTTTTATTGCATGGTGCATCCTTCTCCAACTTTTTGCTTGAATTTATTCCGAGTTGGCTTCAAAAAATTGTCTTAAATTTTCCGTTTGCTCTACTCTCTCAACTTTTTTTCATTCAACCGGTTGTAAGAGCGATCATGAGAAAACTACCCCTTTCAAAATCTTAGAATCATACTTTGATTCTTTTTTCTTTGCCTTTTAATTTCTCTTTTTATAATGCCTAAAAAATGATATACTATAAAAGAAGGTGATGCTATGACATTTATAGAAGAAATTGAACAAGAAACCTATGATTCTTTTGTGCGAAATCATCCGAAAAGCCATTTCTTACAAAGTTATGCTTGGGGTACTTTCGCAAAATTAGAAAAAAATGTAATTCCACGCTATGTTGGACTGCTTGATGATAAGAAAAAATTACAAGCAGCTGCCCTTCTTTTAGAAAAGAAACTTCCCTTTGGATTTACCTATTTTTATGCCCCTCGTGGCTATGTAATTGACTTTCAAAATGAAGTATTGCTAAAAGAAATGACACAGGCTGTAAAAATCTTTGCTAAAAAAAGAAAAGGAATCTTTATCAAAATCGATCCAGATATTATTTATAACGAAGAAGATACCTTTGGAAACAAAATCATCGAAAACCAAGGAGAAGTCATTACCACTCTAAAAAAATTAGGCTATAAGCATTTAGGCTTTACTAAAAATTTTGAAACCATGCAACCAAGATATACCTTTCGAATTGATTTGAATAGACCTATAGAAGAAATTGAAAGTTGTTTTTCAAAGACAACCAAACAGCGAATTAAAAAAGCAGAACAACTGCATGTCGAAGTGAAAAAAGGAAATGAAAAAGATTTAAAAGAGTTCTATCACTTGATGCAACAAACAGAAAATAGAAAAGATTTTGTGACCCATAACCTTACCTATTATGAAACGCTTTATCGCGTATGGAACAAAGACAATCACTGTACTCTTTTCTTAGGTTCTGTTGACCTAGATAAAATCATTCAGGATGAAAAAGCACTTTTAAAAACCCTGGAGCAAGATAAAAAAGCCTTCCAAAAAGAAAGCTTAAGTAAAAGTGAAAAAGCCAAAAAACAAGAATTAGAACGAAGATATGAAAAGACAAAAAGTGATCTTGAAAAATACCAAGCCGTACAAAAAACAGAGAAAAGTCCTCTTACTTTAAGTGCACATTTTATTATCGAATATGGCAAAAAAAGTTGGGTGCTTTATGCTGGAAATCACAATCTTTTATCCGAAACTTATACCAACTATAAAACCTATGAGGCACATCTTAAAGACGCTTATGAAAAAGGCATCAAAATCTATGATCAGTTTGGTACCATTGGAGACTTGAGAAAAGAAAATCCCCTATTGGGACTTCATGAGTTTAAAAAGAAGTTTGGGGGAGACTATATCGAGTTTATTGGAGAATTTGACTATATCTTGAATCGGCCTATGTATTTTCTATTTACTAAACTTGTTCCTTTCTATCGCAACTTAGTGAAAAAGAAAGCCAAGAAAAAGAATCAAGCCTTTACGGAACAAGAACCCAAAAGAACCTCTTCTTCTTAAGAGGTTTTTTCTTAGGGCAAATCACTTTCTTTCACAAGCATCATTTCTTTTCCATCCACCTCGAAAGACACCGTGTTAATCTCGTAATTATCAAAGGCAGACATTGCAAGGGTATAAAGCACTTCTTCTTTTATTTTTCCATCTTGAAGCAAGGCATCATTAAAATTTAAGATTAAGAGATCATCATTCAGTTCAAAGTTCATTAAACTAACATCTTCCTTCGCAAAACTCATTAAATTTGGCTCATAAATATAACTGCTTGTAAGTTCTTCGACAACAATTTGAATTTTATCTCGTTCATCACTCACATACTTGGTAACCGGAACATAATAGTTTTCATTCTGAATTTGTTCCACATAGTAGATAACCACCTTTTTGGCATGTTGATACGTATCTAAATCAAAAACAGCATTAATTTCAAATGATTTGGTAAAGATGGATGGTAACTTTTCTTTAGAATTAGGATAGGCTTGTAAAGGTTTTCCTTCCACTTCGATAGCAAGTCCTGTAATTTCTTTTAAATCTAAAACACTATGCACAATACTTTCTATCATACATTTTTCAAGGTCATCTTTCACTTGTAAAATTTCCTTAGAAAAATTAATGGTTACAAAATTTTCATCCACTGTTATTTTTTTTACTTTTGTCCCTTTTGGAAGCGTCGCTTCTAATCCAGTTGGAAATTTTGATGTTTCCTGTTGCGTTAAATTAGAAAGTAACATCTTAATTTTCGCTTCCGTACTTTTTTCGTCTAAAAAAATCTTGCTTCGCACGAGATAATGATCTTGATTCGCAAGATAAATATGATTATTCCCAATTCCAGTAATGTACTCTAGTTCCAAGTTCGTATTTAAAACACGTTCTTGGGACGTACTTGGAATGAGATAAAGCACTAAAATAATAAAAATGGACACTGTCGTAACAAACATTTTGCGAACGGCTTTTCTCTTTAGCATTTTCCTTCACCTATTCTACCATATGAAAAGCCGCACTATTTTAGTACGACTAGAATGAAATTTCTTTGAGTTTTAACAGTTCCACAACCGCACTGGCGCGTCCTTTGACACCCAACTTCTGCATTGCATTGGAAATGTGATTTCTTACGGTTTTTTCACTAATTTGGAGTGCAGTTGCAATCTCTTTGGTTGACTGATTTTGTACAAGAAGCTCAAAAACTTCCCTCTCCCGGGGCGTTAAAATCCCTCTTTGCATACGCTATCCCCTTTCCCTTTATGCTGTTATTCTCAATAGTATTCTATGAGAAGGGAAAAAAACGGTTCGGGGATTAGCCTATAGAAAAAAACGATTACTTTTCAAAGCGAACCGTAATGTTTTTCTTTTCTTTATATTCCGCTTGAATACTTCGCATGATATTATTGGCAAGCGTTGTATCATGTTTTTTAGAAACCGCAACCACTTTAATTTGCGTATTATCGACTTGAACAAAACTATTGAGTTTATACGTATCGCGAATCAATTTTTCCAGTTTTTCTTCTTCCCCTTGGACAGACTCTAGATATTTGAGTTGCTCATACGCATTGTTTTTCTCTTCTGTTGTCGCATCTTCTTTTGTCATTGTTTTCTTGAGTTTTTCTTTCTCTTCGTCTCTTGTTTCTTCAAGACTAACTCGGAGTGCCGTTAAATTGTCACTTTCTTCAATGGTAACTTTAGTACTACTTCCATCTTCTTCTTTCTCTTTACTTTCTTGTTGCGCAACTTCTTCCTTTTTCTTGGATGAGAGTAAATCATTTGGCATGGTAATATAGTACACACTTAAAACCAAAATCAGACTAAACAACGTTAAAAACCATAAATTTTGTTTGTTAATCATACTTCTTCCTCCCTCGTTACTTCACTATATGAAGGCAAAGAAAAAAGTATGACAGGAATTGATAAAGGTTTTTTTTACTCTTCCAAAGAAGAAATGGCTTTTAGAATGGCAAGTCTTCCATAAGCATACGTAAGACTTCCCTGTTGATAGGCAATGTAAGGTTTGCGTAAAGGGCCATCACAAGAAAGTTCTATGGAGCTTCCCTGTGTAAAACTTCCACTTGCCATAATCACTTCATCTTGATAGCCTGGCATGGGTGCTGGGACAGGATTTACAAAGCTATCCACCGCAGAAGCACTTTGAATGGCTTCGCAATACTTGATTAGCTTTTTCTTATCTTGAAAGGTAATGGTCTGTACAATGTCAGCACGCACATCTTGGTATTTTGGACTTACTTGGTAGCCTTTTTTCTCGAGTAAATAGCTAGTAAGAATTGCCGTTTTCAAACTTCCTGCCACGACACTTGGTGCTAAGAAAAGGCCTAGATAAAGTTGCTTGTTAATCCCAAGCGTTGGCCCTACTTCCCTTCCTTCCCCAGGCAAAGTAAGTCGTTCAGCGGCAAGTGTAACAAGTTCCTTTTTTCCTGCAATATAAGCCCCATTAGGAGCAATCCCACCTCCTAAATTTTTAATGAGACTTCCTACAATCACATCCGCTCCCACAGAAAGAGGTGTTTTTTCTTCGACAAATTCACAGTAACAGTTATCCACCATCACAATGGTATCTTTAGAAAGAGAATGAATGAGGGAAATTACTTTTTCAAGGCTAGAAATGCCAAGAGAATCTCTTTCGGCATACCCTCTTGACCGTTGAATTTCAATCAAACGTGGTGGATTTTTAGAAAGGCGTTTTCTAATTTTTTCCCAGTCAAAATCATTCTCTTGCAAATCTATTTGTTCATAGGAAATTCCAAATGCCTTGAGTGAAGAAGGGTTTTCCACAAGTCCTATGACTTCATCTAGGGTATCATAAGGTTTGCCAGTGATGGATAGTAAGGTATCTCCTGGACGAAGATAAGCAAAGAGTGCCACAGTTAAGGCATGGCTTCCTGATATAAATTGACTTCTTACCAACGCATCTTCTCCATCCAAAACACGCGCAAAAATTCTTTCTAATTTATCTCTTCCTTGATCATAATACCCATACCCTGTCGTTTCGTGAAAGTCACTTTCTTCGACCCTTTCTTCTTGAAAGGCACGTAAGACTTTGGCACTATTTTTTTGCTCTAAAAGGTCGATTTGTTGAAACTGCGGCAACAGTTCTTTTTCAGCATCTAAAAGTTCTTGATAGCGCATTACCGTTTCACTCCCCCATCAACACGAAGTACCGTATCGTTGATATAACTTGCTTCTTCACTTGCAAGAAAATAAATCGCTGTCCCAATTTCTTTTGGTTCTGCGAATCGTTCTAAAAGAATACTTGAAAGTTGTTTTTTATAAAAATCTTTTTCTAAATCCTGACTCATTTCTGTATTGACCCATCCTGGCGCAACAGCATTGACACGTATTTCTTTTCCATAATAATTGGCTAAATTATGAGTAAGAGAAATCAGCCCTGCTTTGGAAGCATCATAATCTAAACTTTCAGGATATGTCATTTCCAGCCCACTTGTACTTGAAACATTAATGATAACACCACATCCTGTATCTTTCATCTTATCCCCAACCATACGACTTAAAAGAAAAGGCCCTACTAGATTGACATCCAACGTTTTTAAAAAATTCTCTTTGGTTTTTTCTTCAAACAGGGTATCTATCGCAATTCCTGCATTATTCACAAGACAATCTAAAACAGGATACTTCTCATAAACATCCTCTACCATTTTAGAAATCTCATCTTCCTTCGATAAATCTGCCTTCACAAGCATGACATTTACCCCATATTCTTTTTCAATTTCTTCCTTTGTTTTTATTGCTGTATCTTCTCTTGTACAATAGGAAAGCGCAAGCTGATACCCATGTGATGCAAAAACAAAAGCTGTTGCTTTCCCAATTCCTCTGGTACCTCCTGTAATTAGTACTGTCTTCATACTATTCCTTCTTTCTTGATATCTTTTGTTAGAGTACATTAAACCTCTATTTCTTCTTTTTGAATCTCTTCCAAAGAAATTTCCTTTTCTTTCCAATTTTTCTTAGAAGACGCTTCCATAATCACTTCAGAATATTGAACAAAAATAACATTTAATTCAGTTGCTATAAAACGAAACTCATCAAGCATAGTTTTGAGATATACATAATCTATCGACAAATCTAAATCAGTGCTTTGATAAACAATCAGGCCTTCATGTACAATAGGATGCCTTAATTTTTCTGCATTTCTATTTAAGTAAGCAAATGCAGATTCTTCTTCTTCCAGTTCTAAGCCAGAAATATCATTCTTCTTTTGTTTGATAAGAATATTGTGTAAAATCTTTTCTTGATGGAAATACATACAAAGTAACGCCTCTAATTCAGGCAGAGAATGTGGAAGTTGACGGAAGGAATGTTCAGTAGAATCAACCACATAAATTCCTTTGATAATCATGTTATAAAGTCTTTGAATTTCTTCTTTCTTTTGAAAAATTCTATCTTTTTTCCTATGATTTTTCTCAGTGACTGTCTTAACAGGGAGTTTATTTATGGTTTTTTGAATAATATCCAGTTGTAAATCCTTACTGATTAATTCTTCTCTACATTCCATCAAAGTACTCAGCTCTTCAACAATTTCTAATAAACAATTTCGTAGATACGTTTCAAAATTTGTATAATTATTGGAAATTATATTTTTTAAATAAAAATCATGGTAACTTGCTTCTAGTGAAGAGACAGTATGTTTCTCTTGGTGGAAAAAATCTAACAACGCTTCTAATTCATCTGTTTTCTTTAAAAATTTCTGCAATTCAACTTTCATTTTAAGCCTGTTCTATCATCTCTTTAAGGATTTTTCCCCAAGTATTATATCGATAATTTACTACCTTTGTGTTGTTGGTTGCACGAACGAGAGATTGCTCAAATTGTTTATCTTCACACATTAATTTTTCAAAGCTTTGCTTGATTTGAACCTTATATTTTTCTACCTGCTCTTCCTGTAAAAAGCTGAGTAGTGTTAACTGCATTTCTGCGGCAGCTTTATTGATTTTGTAACTATATTTATCATCAACATACTGTGAAAAAGCATTTTTACCAAATACCAGATAAACTTTATGCATCGCCTGTTCAAATAGTGAAGCATAAACACTTAACCCATCCTGATCTAAAAACTGTCTTTCTTTCAAAAAATGATTGATACTTTTCATAGTTCTACCACCATAGCTACCTTCTTTCAAAAGAAATGTTTCCGGTTCTATCAATTCATGCATTAAAAAGAATCTTTCTATGATTTCTAAGTGCTGAAATCTTCTTACAAAAGCTTGCTTTGTATCTAAAACATTCATAAAATCTTGATGCTTGCCAAGTTCCTTGATCAAATTCATAAAAGGACCACGATAAAGGCAGTTTCTTAACTCCTGTTCATTCAATTTTACGGAACCTTGATTAATCCGCATAAAGATATCAAATTTAATGTCTTCGGAAGAATCATCATCAATAATGACAAGAGAAAGCGTTCTATTGTTTAAAATTTTCTGTGTTTTTTCTTCTAAATCTTTATAGTATAGTTTGTTTAATTCAGGTAAAGTCTCTAAACCGGATAATTTAAGATCATTATTCAAAAATTGCGCAATTGCTGTTAAACGTTGTTGCCCATCCACAACATCCCATGTTCCATCCTTTGTAGTAGACACGAAGATTGTTGGAATTGGAATATTGATTAAAAGGGATTCTATAAATTTGGATGCCGCACCCTTTGTCCAAACATACCTTCTTTGAAAATCTGGAGAAAGGCAAATTTCTTTCTCTTGAATCATTCGAAATAAGTCTACAATTGCTTTGTCTTGTCTTGAAGTGTGTAACTTTCTAGACGCCATTTTTATATCTTGGCCGTCTGTAGTTTCAGAATCAACTTCTGAAATAATATCTTCTTCAAATTCTTTTTCTTCATCCTCTAAAAATTCTACCAGTTGATTTTTCATGTTAACGCCTCCATTACAACTATTTATTTGTATTATAACAGAAGATTTTTGTTTTGTCTTTAATTTTGAATGATAAAAAAAGAACTACTTCTGTAGCTCCTTTTGGTA
>CANQVB010000005.1 GCA_947627225.1 uncultured Bacilli bacterium | reverse complement strand
GTTTTAGCACAAAGGAAGATAGAAATGCAAAGTAGGAAAATGCAAAATTCATTCGAGAATTCTATGAAAAAAGAAGGTAAATTCCCTCCTTTTCGTAAATATTCTATCCTCTTTACCACTACATTTTTAAAATTCGTAAATTTTAAAAAATTTTTAACTGCTTTTTTATCTTACTTCCAAACAATTCGCAATTTCTACAAATACTTCAACAGGAATCTGTTCGGCACGTGTTGTAAGAGAATAGTGGTGTGAATTTAAAATCGGCTCTATTTTGTCTAATGGATATCCCTTCAAATTGTTTCGTAAGGTTTTTCTTTTAAAGCGAAAACTATCCTGTACCAACTTATGAAATACGGTTTCTGACTTTAAAGGCAATATGTTTTCTTTTCTTTTTAAAGAGATGACAACACTATCTACTTTTGGTGAAGGAATAAAGTTCTGCCTTCCCACTACAAAACATTTTTTGATTTGAAAATAATAATTTAAAAGGACTGTCAGTGCCCCATATTCCTTCTTCCCAACACTTGCACTGAGTCTATCTCCGACTTCTTTTTGAACCAGCATTACAATTTCTTCAAACGGAAGATTAGACTCTACTAATTTAAAAAGAATCGGGGTCGTAATATAATAAGGAACATTGCTTACAAAATAGAGATGTTGATAGTTAAAACTAGAAATATCTTCTAAAAGATTTCTCTTTAAAAAATCATCAAAAATCAATTTAACATTCTCTTTTCCCTGTAAATTTTTTGCCAAAATATCTTCTAAAGAAACATCAATTTCATAGCAGAGTACCTGTTTAACAAGAGCTTGTAATTCCATAGTAAGTGCTCCTGCCCCAGGTCCTACTTCTACTACAAGTGCATCCTTTTTATAAGAAATCACGTTTGCAATTCTTGTAAGAATCTCCCCATTCTTCAAAAAGTTTTGTCCAAACTTCTTTTTATATCGAAAATCATTCATACTTACCACCATCTTTACTATATCACAGATTTAAAATGAGCAAAACAAAAGAGCTCTTAAAGCTCCTCTATTTGTTCTTTAATTTTTTTCTTTTCTTTGACATGAAACATTAATAAAACATTGGAAATAGCCAAACCATAAAGCATCAGATTTAAAAATGGAATAAAATTAGCAAAGTAAGTAAAGTCAATTTTGTAATCTGTTATATTGGCAAGCACCAAATTATGATCAAAAACTGCTCTTGCAGCTACTACAATAATGGTTAAAAAAGCTAAACAAGCAGTAATATTATAAAATAGATTATCTTTAATATTTTTCTGATTTGCTATAAGATTAATAACATGCAAAATGAAAATAACTACAAACGGAATAAAAACTTGAATATTATCTACAATGCTTTTCTCAAGACGATTGCCCATTTGTAAAATCACATATAATGTTCCTGCAAAGGCTATAATTAAAAATAAAAGCTGTAGAACATAAAATAATTTATTAAGAATCTTTTTCATATTTATCCTCCCTGTGCTACATTTTTATACCAGTTAGAAAATGTCTCTAAAAAATTCAAAGTACTTTTATACTGCCCCATCATCTCTTGATAACTATCTTTTGTAAGTTCAAACACAGTGTTTTTAGAATCTTCGTTACTGAAGTAATAAATATCATTATTTTTTAGATTGTTTTTGACGTAGCCCGTACTGCTGTTTAATAAGTTATCCATCTCTACTTTTAAGAAAGGAGAAATACTTCTTAATCGCTCGCTTTTATAAGTTGTACTTGTACTATCTCCAAACGAATAAAATTGTAAAACGATACAATCATTTAAAATTGAATTTTGATAATAGTTTACTAACTCATAAACATCTTCAGCCACATAACTTTCTTTGCTTAATAAGTTTTTTAAAGTCTCATTTTCATAAGCCTGTGCACAAGCGTTTAATTTAGACTGCATCCCTAACATATCAAAAACATCCTCATTTCCTTGATATGTATTTTGGCTATAAGCAGCCGCATTTTGCTTAATGACATCTACTTGCCTTAATAATTTTTCATAATCCGTTCCATTCTCTTGACTTGGTGTATATACGGTACGTATTTCCTTATAATGATAAAAATTTAGAAAGAGAAGAAAGAACGATAGTCCAAAGACAAGGCCTAAAACAGTCTTTCCAATTAAATTGATATATTCCACTAAAAATTTTTTCATTTTTTCACGCTCCTTATGCCTTTAATGTTACTTTATAGTGATAATACTTATTTTCCCATTCTCCTGCTTTCACTTCATCATGCACCCAAATTCGCAAAATATAATTATTTTCCTGATTTCCTTGCAAAATGCGTTCATCTAAAACATTGTTTTTCAATGAGGAAAGCCGTCCTTCTTTTATCACAACATGATTCAATGTAAGCTGATAATTTAATTGCTTTCTTGTTAATAAATCTTCTTGGCGGTAACCCACTTGATTCGAAACAGGCTCTTCTTCTAAAAGCAGTTGATATTTTCCGTCTTGTTTGCTTTGGTTACTAATGGAAAAGCGATACGGTTCCATCTCATCATTGGGGGTTTCTGAAGGATAATCCTGTGTTGTATCCACTTGATTTTTTTGATTTGTTAACTTTAAGTATAAAGTAGGAACCCCAGTGGAAGATGACCCTCCATCATAAAAGATTTTACTCCATGCAAACGAAGTTACTAAAATAAATACAAATAATACAATGCCTCCTAAAAGCAGTAGTAATTTTTTTTTCATACTATCGGAACCTCACTCTCTTATCTTTTCTTGGCGTTTGTATTACATTTTTAGAAGGTTTTTTTCTTCTTGGAACAACGCTTCTTTTAATCGTTCGTACTAATTTGATAATATCATAGATAATAATACCTAAACAAGGAATTACAACAGCAATAATCCACCCATAAGATTGTGTTAAAAAGTACTGCAAATATCCAATCTTAGGAATTCTCATAATTACTTTTCCATAAATACTATCATATGTTATTCTACTACTATCTGGCGTGTTATTATTGTCTCCTTTTGTCGTGTAAAGTGTTTGTCCATCACTTGTTTTTTCAACCCCCACAATTCTATGGGTAACTGTAATCCCAGAATAGCGATAATCCGTTGAATTAAATGTAATAATATCTCCCTTTTTTAAATTTTTTTCTTCTACTCTTTTAACAACGACAGCATCTTCTACTTTAATGGTTGGTACCATACTAGGGCTGACAATGACATAAGCATTAAAAAGAGGGGGTACATTTTTACCGCTATCTATGTTTTTCTTTTGATCCAAAAAGTAAAGAACAAACAAGATAGCAACAAAGATTAACATTAAAAGAACCGTATACATGATTACAGTTGTTATAAAATGTAATGCACTTTTTATATAAGAAAAAATTGATTGTGGTTTTTGTTTCTCTTGTGTCGCTGACATCTTATCACCCATCTTATTCTTAATACTATAGCTATAATATCACAATTTCAAAAGAAAGAAAAGAGTTAGAAAACAGAAAAAGTGCACAAAAGCACTATGAAACAACTCCTCCTTTTACATTCACGCGAACGATAAAGGTTTTCTTTTCCTCTGATATGGTTGCATCTTGACGAACCCACATTCTTAAACGATAGGAATCTTCATTTGTTTTACTGGTAACCCCTGTTGTTAAAAGCATATCACCTTTAGGGGTTCCCCATTGTGTTGCTTTCTTCAAAGGTGTAAATTCAGTGGGTGACATAGCAGTCTCATAATTTGTTCCTACTTTTTTCTCTAAATATAATTTGACATCTTTTTCATTTAATGTAGAGTTGACATCTTTTTCTGCTGAAATCTCATACGCAATGGTTGCATGTCCGCTTATTTTTGTTCCGACTGTAAAATCAAAATATTCATTCTCTCTATTTAACTTCATACCAACATCATCTGACATAGGCATCGCATCTTCTATGGTAATACCATTGGTGCTTTCCGTATAAGACATTCTAAGTTCTCCAGTATGGAGTGTATTAGACTCACTCCCTTTGTCTGTAAATGTGATGGTTGCGAAGGAAATACCAAAAATAGCTACTAACAAAATTAGAAGCGCTAAAACACTAATCAATAGTGAATTTTTTCCATCTTTTTTTTCCTCTTGATATTCCATATAAATCCTCCTACTATTATCTAGATTATAACACATGAATAAAAGAATGAAAAGTTCTTTTTCTTACATTAAAACGTGTACATCAACAAAAAAGAAAAGCACCATAGTGCTTTTCGATTGTTTAGATTCAGCTAACTAAGCAGCTTTTCCATAAACATTGACTCTTAACTTGAAAGTTTTTGCTGTACCAGTAACCACATAATTATCAGCAACCCACATTCTCAAACGATATTGAGTCGTGTTTTCACCAGCAGATACAGTTCCAGACTTTAGAATATACTGACCTTCAGGAGCTCCACTTAATTCACTGCCACTAGTTGTAGATAAAGCTGATATCAATGTAGGTTCTTTTTCTTCAGTTGCTTCTTCTGTTGTAATAGCACCAGAAGTCAAGTATACTTTAACTGCATTATCCGCCAAAGTAGACTCCTGCTCCTTAGTAGCAGTAATGGCATAATTAATCGTTGCAGTACCTACGATATTGGTGCTTACAGAAAAATCAAAATATTGATTTGTATCTTTCAAAGCCTTCCCTTGTTCGTCTGTCATTGGCATAGCATTACTAATGTTAATACCATTTTGCGGATTACTATAAGTCATAGTAATTGAACCGGTAGTAATTTCATTTACTGCTTTTCCTTCTTGAGAATAACTAAAAGCTGCGAATGATACTCCTACTACTGCAACAACTAAGATTGCTACTCCTAATACTGATAATAAAATTTGTTTTGATGAATTATTGTTATTCATGTTTTATCCTCCTTCTAGTATAAATATAGCAGTAAGATTTCGAGAAGTCAAACCTTTTTTTATACAAAATGCCCACTATACACCTATATTTTTTCCTTCACGTTAAGTTTTATGCAAAAAATTTTTTGTAAAAATAATGAAAGCTGCAAATTACTTAGATGCAGCCTTTCCGTAAACATTCACTTTTACCGAAAACTTTTGTGATGTACTCGTTGGTTGATAAGTATCTGCGACCCACATTCTTAAGCGATAATATTTACTACTAGAACTAGTAAAAGAACCCGTTGCTAAGGTCATTATTCCTGATGGAGCACCTGTTGTTGCATCTTCTGTAGTAGATTCAGAATATACAACAGGCCCTTTGACAACTGATTGAAAAGCTCCGCCAGAAGTTGCTAATTCTTCTAAATATAATTTTACAGAATTATTATCTAAAGTAGAATCCGTTGTCTTCTTTGCTCCTACAGCATAATTCACTGTAACTGTTCCTGTAATTGTCGCAGAGACTGTAAAATCAAATACATTCGTACCAGAAGCAAGTTTTTTCCCTGTATCATCAGTAGTAGGCATCATGTCGGTAATAGAAATTCCATTGGTTGGTTCTATATAACTCATCGTAATCGTTCCTGTTGTAATCGTATTGGTTTTTGTACCTGTACCTGTATAAGTAAAGACTGCAAAAGATGTGCCAATGACTGCCACTAATAAAACGGCTATTCCTAATATAGATATAAATGTCGTTTGTGATGAAGATGTTTGCTTTAAATTCATGACTTCACTCTCCTTTTATACTGTATTCAATACCTAGTTTCTCTTTGGTATTTTTCTAATCTCTCTAGCTAGTTTTAACTTGCTTTTTGTGTAGCTTTAACACCTACTTTGATACCAAATGTCTTAGCAGTAGTGTTATCTGTATAAGTGGAAAGCAACCAAAGACGAAGGCGAAAATGCTGAGAAGTGTTGCTATTTGTAAGAGTTCCTGAATAAAGCTTCCTTTGTGATGTATTTCCAGGCATTGTAGAAAGTTCACTATAAACAGGAATCGTAGAAGTATAGCCAGACATTGCTTTTTCTGTTCCATATTCATATGCTCCATCCGTTAAATATACTTTTACAAATTTTTCATCGAGCGTAGATCCTGTCGTTTTTTCTGCATAAATGTCATAATTAATCGTGGTTGTTCCTGTGATTGTGGCAGAAACTGTAAATTCAAAATTTGTGTTTGCTCCTCTACGGGCTTTCCCTGTGTCATCGTCCATTGGTACCATATCAGTTAATGTAATTCCAGCAGTGCCTTCTGTATAAGTCATACTCACAGTTCCTGTTGTGATTTTATTTTCTTTCGTTCCAGCTTTTGAAAAGGTAAAAATCGCATATGTACTACCAAAAACAATGGCAACCAAAAATGCAATACCTAAAATTGAAAGAATAATTTTCCCTTTTTCCATATCCTAACGCTCCCTTTCTACCATCCATATCTTAAAATTTCAAATTTTATATCATTTTGTGTAGAAAATCCCTCTAGATTGCTTTCTGTTGTGAATAACAAATCCAAATGATTATTTTGAATAGCTCCGCCACGATCCATCACAATTGCAAGAATGGATTCTTTATAAATGCGGATGTTGGAAACACGAATGATACTACCACATGGAATTCGTTTATCTGCAGCTAATACTCTAACGGTTCCATAGGTTTGATCTTCGAAATAAATATTACCATTTCGAAAATCTTGTCTTGGAGGACATGCACTACCTCCTCCACAACCGACGCAGTCTGGCCCATATGCAGTTAATTTTCCAACAAATGCAACAGGTCCTTCCTTCGCATTTGTAATGGCTTCTTCAAATGTGTCATAAAGAGGCACTTCTTTTGTACCAGCTGACTCCTTCAATGCATTATATTTTTCTACAATATGCACGGCCGCAATTGACTTTACTGTGTTTACATTGGATGTGTTAATGGATTCTTTTCCTTGTCCACATAAAATGATAACAGCAAACAGGAAAAGACAAGCAATGGCACTAAAATAATGTTTATATCTTCTTAGCTTTTGTTTCATAAGCACCTCTATACTACTAGCACTATCATACCACTATCTAGCAAGGGAAGTCAAATATCTTCCGTGCGTTCTTTGTTGTTTCCTTTTCCACTTCTTCATAGGAAAGGTCTTTCAACAAAGCAATTTGTTTTGCAATTTCTTTTAAATACTTAGGACTGTTTCTCTTTCCCCGAAAAGGAACAGGGGCAAGATAAGGACTATCTGTCTCTAATACTATGGAAGAAATTGGAAGTTCTTTGACCACTTCTTTTAAGTTGCTATTTTGAAATGTAACAACCCCACCAATTCCAAGACAAAAACCCATTTTTATATATTCTTTTGCTGTTTCTAAGCTTCCACTAAAACAATGAATAACCCCTATTACAGCATGTTTTTTTAAACATTCTATGGTATCTTTTGTGGCATCTCTCGAATGTACAACAACAGGTAAATTTAATTTTTCTGCAAGGGCAAGCTGGGATTCAAACAATTGGATTTGTTCTTCCTTCTTTTCTTTCGTATAGTGATAATCCAGTCCAATTTCTCCAATTGCAAGGGCATGATTTTCTTGAATCATTGTTTCTAAATCAGTTAAATCTTCTTCCCTTACTTTGCCAGCTTCTTCTGGGTGATACCCTAACGCAAGGAAAAGAAAACCATCTTGTTTTAATAAGGGAACATTACGCTTGATTTCCTCTTTTGTACAACAACTTACTAGAATCTTCGAAACACCTGCTTCTTGAATTTCTTGGCACTCTTTTAAAAATTCTTGTTCATTTTCAACTTCAAAATGACAATGTGTATCAATCATGTCCTCATCTCCAAAATAAAAATATCACAAATGAGTGCGATATTTCTAGTCCTGATAATTTTTTGAGATATGAAAACGGATTGCATAAATTGAAAACAAGCATAAATATCCTAAATCTAAGATGTTTTTCTCTTCTAAGATTGAAAATATAAGAAGCAGTATCGTTCCTATAAAGACAAAGCACCGTTTTCGAAATCTCATGATTATCTTTTGCATTTGCTTTCCTTTCTATTACTACAAATACTTTGAACTACAATACTGCCTTTTTAGAATATCATAAAAAAGAAACCACTTCGTTCCTTTTTCTCTTCTTTTTCAATATTTTACATATCTTTTGACAGTTTTTCTTTGTCAATTCTTGCAAAGAGAACCTGTGGTTCATTTAATTGATAGACAGAAACCGCACCGTAGCCAAAACTTTTATCCTCAGTATTCAGTTGCCTTAGAATTTCTTTGGAAGTTTCTGGAAGAAATGGTTCTAAGAACACAGCACAAACTCGAATTGACTCTAATAAATGATATAAAACACTTTCAAGTCGGTCCCTCTTTTCTTCGTCTTTTGCTAAGATCCATGGTGTTGTTTCATCTATATATTTGTTGCTAGCACGTAAAACATCAAAAATTTCTGTGATTGCATCACTTACTGCAAGACATTCCATTTTTTTGTTCACTTTCTCGTTTAAATTTCCTATTTTTTCAAGGAATGGTGTGTCTATTTCTTCAAATTCTTCCCGCTTATGAATGGTTTTATCAAAGTATTTGCTCGCCATAGAAATGGTCCTTTGTACTAAATTTCCCAAAACATTCGCAAGGTCTGCATTGGTTCTTTCAATGACTAAGTCTATCGTAATATTTCCATCACTCGCAAACGGAATTTCATGAAGTAAATAATACCGAACGGCATCCACGCCAAACAAATCAACTAATTCATCCGCATAAAGAACATTTCCCTTCGACTTACTCATTTTATCACTACTCATCAACAGCCAAGGATGACCAAAAATTTGCTTTGGTAAAGGTAAATCAAGCGCCATTAAAAGAATAGGCCAATAAAGCGTATGGAAACGTAAAATATCTTTTCCAATTAGATGCAGGTCACAAGGCCAATACTTGTTAAATTGCTCCCCGCTTCCATCTGGGTCATACCCTAAGAAAGTAATATAATTGGTTAAAGCATCAATCCAAACATACACGACATGTTTCGTATCAAAAGAAACAGGAACGCCCCACGTAAACGTAGTTCTAGAAACACACAAGTCCTGAAGACCTGGTTTTAGAAAGTTATTGATCATTTCATTTTTTCTAGCTTCCGGTTCAATAAAGTGTGGATGTGATTCTATATATTCTTCTAAACGTTTTTGATATTTGCTTAATCTAAAGAAATAGGCCTCTTCTTTGGCTTGTTTTACTTCCCTTCCACAATCCGGACATTTTCCATCGACAAGCTGACTTTCCGTAAAAAAGGATTCACATGGCGTACAATACATTCCTTCGTACTCACCCTTATAGATGTCCCCTTGATCATAGAGTTTTTTAAAGATTTTTTGAACAACTTCTTCATGCTTTGGATTTGTTGTTCTTACAAATCGATCATAGCTTGTATTCATTAAATCCCAAATTCTTTGAATCTCTGTTGCTACATCATCCACAAAAGCTTGGGGACTGATTCCTTTTGCTTCTGCTTTTTCTTGAATCTTTATACCATGTTCATCAGTACCTGTTTGAAAATAAACATCTTCTCCTAGCAGTCGATGATACCTTGCGATTGCATCTGCAAGCACAATCTCATATGTATTTCCAATGTGTGGTTTTCCACTTGTATATGCGATTGCAGTTGTAATGTAATACTTGTTTTTCATACTTTTCCTCCCAAAAAAAGTTTATCATAACATAAGGACCCATTTGGGCGGTACCACCTTATTTTATAATAAACTTATTATACACTCGTACTGTTAACGCCAGTATACGACCTTGCCTACCTATCGACAAGATAGTTCAGAAGCCATATCTTTTTTGCTATCCTTTCTTCTTTACACCAACCAGAAGCTCTCTTAAAAGTGTATACAAAAAGACTCTTCCTCATCACTCTTAAGGAAGATTATATCACAAAAAAGATTTATTCTTCAACATATTTTGAAAGAAACTGTGAAACAATATTTGCCATAATCGCATCATCTTCTGAAATTGGTTTTGTTTGTGAGAAAATGAGCACAAGTCCAATCGCAACACCCTCTGCTAAAATAGGGCTCAATGCAAACGCATACGGTTCCGAAACACCCGCCATCAATTCTGTTGTTTTCATTTCCTTTGAAATGATGTTTTCACAATCTTTTAAAACCTCTTCTAAATAAGAAGAAATTGGTTGATTTAAAAACTTTTTTCTTAAATCTCCACTTCCTGCAATAAATTTATCTCTGTCCGTTACATAAATATTTTTGGAAGTTGTATTAGAAACTGCATCGAGTAATTTCTTTGTTACTTCTTGAAAATCTTCCATTGTAGAATATTTTTTTAAGGTAATCATTTCTTTATCTACAAAAATTTCTAAAGATTCACCGTCTCTGATTTTTAAAGTTCGACGAATTTCTTTTGGAATAACAATCCTACCTAAATCATCTATTTTTCGCACAACACCCGTTGTTTTCATTTAATCACCCTTCCCATCTACAATTATTGTTTTCCATTTTTCTTTGGCTTATACAATTTTTTCTCTATATATATTATAAACTTTTAGCGCTAGAAATCCTTTGGTAATTATTTCCAGTACTTAAGCAAAAAAAGCACCCTAAAAGTGCTGTTCTTTAAAGAAAATCAATTTTGTTTAAACAATCGCGATCTTTGCTAGAGCATTTCTTTTTTATGCAAAAAGAAAAAGCTCTATAGAGCTAATCAAAAAGATGGGAATTTTCTTTTGTAAATAAATAGCGTTCTGTTTGTTCTTTCAAAACATTTAATAAAGTTGTATCCTTCACTAAAATTTTCACATCGAACTTTTCTAAGATATATTTAGGATATTTCTTTTCACAAAACAAAAGAACTGCTTTTTGGATGGATGCGGTAGGTAGCTTTGCATCCTTCTTTTCAAAAAAAGTGGGAAGGTTTTCAAATAAGATTTGCTTTCCTGTCTCTTTCAAAGCTGTTTCTAAATTTTTTTTCAACCTTTTATCTAGGTCTACTAAATCCTTTTTTAGAATACGAATGGTGTCTGTTTCTTCTTTACAAAATGGTTTCAGTTTATCTAAAAGGCATGTTTCACGCTCTTTCCCTATTTTTTGGAGTTGTTTTTTCATGGTTTTCCAAAAAAGTTCTGTTTGTTCTGTTACAACCTCTGTCTTCAATAAAAGTTGATTGGCTTTGGCAAGCGATAATAATTCATTTTTAATGACATCCATAGAATCTAATGGAGGTTTTTCGAAAAGAGAAAACAAATCGTCATAAATGAACGCTTCCGTGTTCTTATGAATTAATTCTCGAATTGCATGATAATAATTTTCTCTATGTGCCTGTTGATAGGCTTCTATACTATTATTCATAGCATCACCTATATTAGAATAACAAGACCTCTTTATTTTTTCAAGGGTCATTTTTTCGTTTGCTTTCTAAGTGCTTCTAAGATTTGAACCAAATAAATAACCGGATGTTTTTCCAAATGAATGGTGTCTAGTAAAATCGTTAAATCGTTGTTACTGCTTTTAAAACGAAACATGGTAGTAATGTGAAAAGCATCTACAAAAAGTTGTTCTGTGTCAATCGTTTCTACAAATTCTTGAGAAAAATGTAATTCAATTGTGTTACGTAACTGTCTTACATGTTCTACTGGCAATCTTTTAGCAAGATGCTCAAACCACGCTTCGTACATATAAATGATGACTTCTTCAGGCAATTTTCCAAATCGGTCCTCTAATTCTTGCGATATAGCTTGGAATGAGGTTTCATCCTGGACTTCACTAATCTTTTGATGGATTTCAATTTTTAACTCATCCTCTTTGACATAATCATCCCCAATATGCGTAGCAACGCTAAGTAAAGGCATATGATTGGATTTTTCTGGAATTTCCTCTTCCACATCTTCTCCTTTTTGGCGTTTCACCTCTTCATTTAGCATTTTCAAATATAAATCAATTCCAACTGTATCAATAAATCCTGCTTGTTCACTTCCCAAAATATCTCCTGCCCCTCGAATCGATAAGTCCCGTGTTGCAATAGAAAAGCCACTTCCAAGTTCTGTAAATTCTTTAATTACATTCAAGCGTTTCACAGCCGTTTCTGTCAATACTTTCATAGGTTGATACATCAAATAAGCATATGCAATTTTATTGCTTCTTCCCACACGTCCTCTAATTTGATAGAGCTGGCTTAGTCCAAATTGATCTGCATTGAAAATAAGCAAGGTATTTACATTTGGAATATCAATTCCTGTCTCGATAATCGTGGTACAAAGCAAAACATCATAGGCATGGTTGATAAAATCAAACATTCTCTCTTCAATTTCTTCTTTTGTCATTTGTCCATGTGCATACGTAATTTTGGCATCTGGGACTAAATTCTGTAAGCTATATAATTTTCGTTCAATACTTTCAACACGATTATAGAGAATAAATACTTGTCCACCCCGGGAGATTTCTTTATAGATTGCATCCCGAATGACTTGATCATTTTCTTCCAAGACATAAGTTTGAATTGGATATCGATCCATGGGAGGTGTTTCGATGAGGGAAAGACTTCGAATTCCCACAATAGACATTTGAAGAGTTCTTGGAATGGGTGTCGCAGTTAACGTAAGAACATCTACATTGGTTTTGTATGTCTTGATTTTTTCTTTATGGCGAACACCAAAACGTTGTTCTTCATCGATGACTAATAACCCTAAATCTTTTGGTTTTACATCGTCGGATAACAAACGATGCGTTCCAAAGACAAGATCGATTGTTCCATTCTTAAGTCCTTCTAAAATTCGAACCACTTCTTTTCTTGGGGTAAACCGGTTCAAAAGCGCAATCGATACTGGAAAACCTTCAAATCGAGTCAATGCATTCTGGTAATGTTGGTTGGAAAGAATGGTGGTAGGACACAAAAATAACACCTGTTTACTATCCGAAATTGCTTTAAAAGCAGCACAAAAGGCAACTTCTGTTTTTCCATACCCCACATCTCCACAAAGAAGCCGGTCCATAGGACGTGGGTTTTCCATATCCAATTTAATTTGTACCAAAGCTTCTTTCTGATCTGGGGTCAGCGTATAAGGAAAAGCTTGTTCAAATTGCATTTGAAGTGCAGTATCTTTTGAAAAAGCAAACCCTTTTTGTCGTTCTCTTCTCGCATAAAGCTCTAAAAGTTCTTTGGCCATATCCTGTACTTTCGAGCGAATCCTTGCCTTTGTCTTTGCCCAAGCATTCCCACCAAGCTTATGAATCGTCGGTCTAATTCCTTCTTTTCCAGTATATTTACTTAACAATTCAATCTTTTCAACAGGAATATACAGTTTATCATGATCCAAATATTCTACTTCCACATAATCTTTTTCTAACCCATTTTGCACAAGCGTTTTTAATCCTTGATAAACACCAATTCCACAAAACTCATGCACGACATAATCACCTGGGACCAGCTTATTTAAATCTTGAATTTTGGTTGCATATTTGAAATTGTTTTTATATTTTTTCTTAGGCGTTTGCGAACGGAACAGCTCATAGGCTGTTAAAAAGATATAGTTTTGGTACATAAATCCTGCCTGCATTTCAAGATTAACTAAGTTGACACAGCCTTCTTTTAAAGAGGAAAGCGTTGTTGGATAGGTTTTCAGTGAGATTTGTTTAGCAAAATGCTCCAGTTGGTATTTTTTTAAGGCAACCACCACTGTTTTTCCTTTTGAAAGCGCTTCTTGAATCCACTTTTGAATGGCTTCTTGGTCTTCGTGAAACTGAGGAAGTGTTTTTACCTCGTAGTTATAAAAAGAAGAAGCCCCTTTATTTGCAACTTCGGTGTAAGAAAGGGATGGAAGCGCTGCGAAAGAAGAAAGAGAATGCATATACTTTCCTTGAAATTCTTTATCCTTTGTCGTTTGGTACGTAAAGCTTTCTTCTTCTATATTTTGATAAGAAACGTCAATTGCTGTCTTCTCATGATAGATTAAAATAGGGTCTTGTAAATATTGATACAAAGAATAAACGTCCCCATATTCTTTTAAATGTTTCTGTGAAGGAATCTCTTCTAAAGGCTCTTCTGTCAAAAATTCTGTGAAGGGAAAGATTTTAACTTGTTTTATGGAAGAAATAGATTTCTGTGTTTTTTCATCAAAATAACGAATCGATTCAATGGTATCACCAAAAAATTCAAAGCGAACTGGATGTTCTTCAAAAACAGGAAAAAGATCTACTAAAAATCCTCTTTCCGCCATTTCTCCTGTATTGGTGACTAAAATTTCACGATGATATCCTATTTCATGTAATTTTTTAATAAATTCTTGTGGCGCAATTTCTTGCCCTTGTTGGAGGGTTAAAATCGATTTTTGATAAATTTCAGGAGATGGCAAATAACGTAAAAAGCCCATCAGATTTGTAATCACAATTTGACAAGATGAATGCATTAATTTTGAAAGTGTTTCTAATCTTGTTAATTTTAAATCTGGACTGATCGCAACAGCTTCACTCGTTAAAAAGTCATCCATCGGAAACAAGCATACATTTTCTGCATACGTAGAAACTTGACTATACAAAAGATTCGCTTCATATAAACTTGCTGTCACGACCAAAACGCTTCGTTTTTCTTTTTCACAAAGCGAAGCTAAAAAAATACTATAGGCTTCTTTGGTAAGTCCACCGAAATGTTCTAACTTTGGAAGCGAAATGGGAAATAAATCTTTCAAAAATTCCATATCATCACCTGTTTTTTTCGCTGTACTGGCTCATTAAAATAGAAAATGGTTTTTCAAAATAAAAATCTAATATCTCAATCATTTTGGGTTGTAACTTTGTCATTATTTCTTGTTCTTCTTTGGAAAATTTCGACAATACATAGTTTGCTGTGTCCATTTCCTTGTTGTTTGAAATACCTACTTTTATACGTTTATAATTTTGTGTTTTTAAATGCAGTTCAATATTTCGAAGTCCATTGTGACCTCCACAGCTTCCTTTTTCTTTCAGTTTAATGGTACCCAGCGATAAATCCAAGTCATCACATACAATTAAAATGTCTTCCGTTTGAATTCCGTAATATTTTTGATAGGTTTCGACAACTTCCCCAGATAAATTCATAAAAGAAAGCGGTTTTAAAAAAATTACTTTTTCATTCTGAATTGTCGTTTCCAAATACATCCCCCTGTTTTTTTCTTTCCAAGAAGATGATTCAAACCCTTTTTGTTTTACATAAGCATCTAAAAAGAAAAACCCTACATTATGTCTTGTATTTTCATACGTTTTTCCAGGATTTCCAAGTCCTACAATTAACTTCATGATACGCTTCCTTTCTTATGTTCTTGGTATTCTTTATAAACAATAGATTTGGAAAGATTTCTTTCCTGCGCTACTTTTTTAATGGCTTCGTTTTCACGAAGTCCATCTGCAAGATAGAGATTTACATGTTCTAAAAGTGAAAGATTTTCATACAACTTCGCACTTTGACATCCTTCAACTACAATTACAATTTCTCCTTTGACGGTATCTATTTCTTTTAAAACGTCTTGGATAGTTCCATAATAATACGTTTCATAGATTTTAGAAATTTCCCTCCCAAGAGCAATCTTTCTATTTCCAAAAATTTCCTGTAACGTTTCTAACATTTCTTTGATTCTGTGTGGTGCTTCATAAAAGATTATAGTAAATGGATATTGTTTTAACACCTCTAGCTCTTTTTTCATTTTTCCGGGTTTCGCATTTAAAAAACCATAGAATAAAAACGGTTGTGGCGGAAGTCCACTCGATGTTAGAGCTGGGACAAAGGCAGTTGCTCCTGGTAAAGAAACAACAGGGTACCCATTTTGAATCAAGTAGGAAGCAAGTTTGTATCCGGGATCACTAATGATTGGCGTTCCTTGATCTGTGACAAGTCCAATCGTTTTTCCTTCCTGTAAATAAGTGAAAACTTTTTCCTTTATCTTTTCTTCGTTATATTCGTGACAACTCAAAAGTGGTTTTTTTATTTCATATTTAGAAAGAAGTAACGCCGTGTTTCTTGTATCTTCACAAAATAAAAGATCCACTTTTTTTAATGTGGCAAGCGCCCTTAAAGTAATGTCTTCCAAATTTCCAATTGGCGTTGGAATAATATAAAAAGTCGCAACTTTTTCTTGATAACTACGAATCATTTTTACTCTTCCTTTCTTTCTTTTATAAAAAGCGGTGGTAATATTTTCAATTCTCTTTTACCATATTTTGTTGCTTCTAGCAAGAAAAGTTCTGACTTTTTACACGGATTATCATAAATAAACTGTAAACGCTTCGGTTCAAATCCATATTTTTCTAAAATCTCCAAAACGTCGATCAATCTATCGGTTCTATGAATGAATACAAATCTTCCATGCTCTTTTAATAATTTTTTTACTTGTTTTACGAGTTCTTCAAAAGTAAGCGTGACTTCATGACGAGCATATTTTTTATGTTTTTCTACATTCGTTACTTTCTCAGTATGATAAGGAAAATATGGGGGATTTGACACAACTAAATCAAAACATTCCGGTTCAAAAAAAGAATCCTTTCTAATATCGCCTCGAAAAAGATGAATTTGGTCTTCTAATTGATTTAATTTTACAGATTTTAAAGATAATTGGTAAACATCTTCTTGAATTTCAATTCCATAAATTTTAGCTTTCGTCCGCAATGACAAAAGAAGTGGGATGGTTCCAACACCACTTCCTATGTCTAATATTTTTTTATCTTTTAAATGAATCTCTATAAAATCACTTAAAAGAACACTATCCGTTGTTGTAATAAACCACTCTTTGTTTTCATAAATCTGTATGGTTTTATTTTGATGCCTAAATTGATGTAGAACTTCCATAGTATCAAACTCTTTCTGTAACAATGACTTTATTGGGAAGTTCAACATCATAACTTTGTTGAAGAAGATTGACAGAAACAACTTTTCCTTTTCCTTCTTTGGTGGTCATAGTCGCGCCAATCGTAGGGAGTTTTTTGCGAAATTCTTCATAAAGAGCATCTTCATAATTTAAACAACAGAGTAATCTACCACAGAGCCCATTAATTTTGGTTGGATTTAATGCTAAATCTTGATTCTTAGCCATATTGATGGAAACAGAAACAAAATCTTCTAAAAACTGATTACAACATAAAGAAAGGCCACAAGGACCAATCCCCCCTGTTTTTTTTGCCTTATCACGAACACCAATTTGTCTAAGTTCTATTCTCGTACGGTATTTGGAAGCCAAGCGCTTTGCAAGTTCCCGAAAGTCGATTCTTGTATCCGCAACATAGGATATGAATAGTTGTTTTTTATCAAATGTGTATGTTGCATCAATAAAATGCATGGGCAAATTTAATTCTTCCGCTATTTCTTTGGCTACGCAATACGCTTCCTTGCTTTCTTTTTGGTTTTCTTTGTATTTTTCAATATCTTTTTTTGTAGCTGTACGAACAATAGACTTCATGGTTTGGCTCACATTTTTTTCATCATATTCTTTTACATCTTGTGAAACCAATCCCAATTGAAGACCTATTTCTGTTTCTACAATGACTGCAGTTCCTTCTTTATAATGTGACTCTGTTGTGAGAAAAAATTTAATTTTGGGATTGTTTTCGACTTGAATTCCTACGACTTTTTTCATCCATTCATACCTCCATAAGTGCAATTAAAAGAGAATTCAACCAGAGTTTTAAATTTATATTATATTGTAACGCATCTTGTTTTTTTTGTAAAATTGAAAGCATTTGAAGAAGTTCTTCTTCTGTAAAAGATGCTTCTATTTGATTATACTCCAACTTTTCATTTTGTAAAAAACAATCTTCTAATTGGGTTGTAAAAAGAAACAGTAATTCTTGAATAATCTTACCTGTTTGCTGTTTATCACTACATACCTTTTCATAAAGTTCTTGGTAATTTAATAATAAATTTTTGTGTTTCCGATTTGCAATTTGTTCCAAAAAGAAAAGTGTCTCAGGCAAGTACTCTTTTTCTTCTTCGACTTCTTTTTTTAAAGATAAAACTTGGCAACGAGATAAGATGGTATCTAACATTTTGTATCGAGTATCTGTAACTAAAATGGCAATAATATTTTCTTCTGGTTCCTCTAAAAATTTTAAAATCGTATTCGCTGAACTCGCATTTAACTTTTCTGCTTCAAAAACAATATAAATTTGAAATCCCTCATAAACTGCTTTTTCCTGTAGAGAATTCTTTAAATTGCGTAATTCTTCTTTTCGAATGACATTTCCAGATGGAATTAACATTTTTAAATCAGGAAAAGTATTATTTTCTAGCAAAAGATGTAGCTTTTCTTTACTTATTTTATTTTCGTCTAATTTTAAAAGAAATAATTTTTCTACAAAATCTAAGACATATTGTTCTTTTTCCTTAACAAAATTAGTTTCTATTAAATATGCATGTTGTATATTTTTCTTTTTTTGAAGAGGTTCTATGATATCATGATAAAATTCTGGCTGCTTTTCACTTAAATGATTCATCATGATTCACCTCTTTTCTAAAATAAAAATACTCGTATCAAAATAAATGCAAATAAAGCGGGAAAGCCTAAAAAGCCAACAGCTCCTACCGTTATAATATTAATTGGAATGATTTGGTTGAATGAGGATGCAATTAAATTATAACCATATAAAATAAAAACACTTAATACCAATTTTTTGAAAACCATTCCAATCCATTTCATACAAATCACCTATTAAATCGTATGAGTGAAATGAAAAGTTATTCTACCTTTCTGCGATCAAACAATGCTCTTTCCAATGTTAGTGCATCAATATATTCCATATCTGCCCCGATGGGTACACCATTCGCAAGACGTGTAATTTCTATGCCTGTTTCCTCTAAAATTTTTTTAATATAAAGGGTTGTCGTTTCTCCTTCTATACTTGGTTTGAAAGCAAGGATAATTTCCTTAAAGTTTTCTTTTTTAATACGGTCCAGTAATTGTTCAAGTCCAATATCCTCTGGATTAATTCCCTCTAAAGGAGAAATCAATCCTTTCAAAACATGATATTTTCCTTTGAAAGTTCCAAGTTTTTCAAAAAGAAAGACAATTTTAGAATCTTCTACCACACAAAGTGTATTTTTATCTCGAGTAGGATTACTACATACAAGACAAAGTTTTTCATCGGTGAGTGTATTGCATTGTTCGCAAGGATGAAGTTTTATTTTGATTTGCTTTAAACTTTCAGCAAA
This sequence comes from uncultured Bacilli bacterium, assembly GCA_947627225.1. Taxonomy (GTDB): domain Bacteria; phylum Bacillota_I; class Bacilli_A; order RF39; family UBA660; genus CANQVB01. The sequence continues at coordinate 20,356 of CANQVB010000005.1, read as the reverse complement.
AAAAGCAAGTTGCTCTTCTTCTAAGGCAAGGGATGAGAAAGCCATTCTTTCTGCTGTTTTTTCTCCAATTCCAGGAAACAACTTGAATGATTCTATTAAATTTTTTAAACTCTCTGGATACATTAAAATAAACCTGGCATGGAGCTTGAAAATTTTCCCATCTTTTTTTCTGTGATTTCATCCACTTGTTTTAAAGCAGAATTCATGGCAATTAAAAGCATGTCTTCCAACAGTTCTATATCTTCCTTTTCTAATTTTTCACTTGCTATTTTTACTTCTAAAATTTCTTTAGCTCCATTTATTTTTACTTTCACAAAACCGTTTTCTCCAACAAATTCTGTGTGATCAATCTCATCTTTTACTTTTAACATTTCTTTTTGCATGGCTTGTGCTTGCTTCATAACAGCTTGCATATTCATAAACATCAATCCTTTCTATTTTATTTCAACAATATCACCAAATAATGCGAGTATATTATCATTTTCCTCTATTTCTTGTTGTTTTAAATCTTGTTTTGGTGATTCTTTTGAAATCATTTCTGTCTCACTTTTTTTAGAATCTTTTTTTTCGAATGGAATACCTGCCTGCTTACAGCGAATAAATTCCTGCTTTAAATTTTTCCAAGTATCATTACTAATCAAAAGAATTTTCTTCTTTAAATTTGTAATTTGTGAAAAAACTTTTTCCATTTTTTCTAAACTGGGTAATATTTTTTCAATCATGGAATCATACTCATACGAAAGAATAATTGTTTCTTTGTCTGCGGCACACAACGTCCCATCCATTAAATAACATACAACATAACCTATATGACTGTCAAAAGTAAAATCATCTAACTTTTTCCAATTTTCTTTGACTTGATTCAATTCTATCTTAGAAGCAGACGAAAGGACATGATGTGCACTGTTTTTCATTTCCTTTATTTGCAATGAAATTTCTTCTTTATCATCCACCGTAGGCACAGAAGATGGAATATTGTCATTTTTTATTTCTACTGTGATATTTTTTGGTTCTTCTTTTTTTTCATCCAGCATAGGTTTCTTCTGTTTCAAAGAATCGTGCATAAAGCTTAGAAAAAACACTTCTACGTAAGTTTTAGAATCATCTACTTTTTTTATATCAAACAAACGTTTGTTTAGTTTATTTATTAATAAGATTACAGTATCCTCATCATATTGCATTTTTTTATTTTCTGTATAATAGAGAACCAGTTTGTTTTTCAAAAAAATCAAAAGTTGCTTTGCAATTTGAACGAGGTCTTTTCCACTTTCCACAAAATCATTTATAAGTTTTAAAAACAGTTTCGGTTGATTAGAAAAAATAGAAGTAGTTAGTTTTTCTAAATCGTCTTCCACAAGTGATCCTTGAATTTGATAGAAATCTTCAATCGTAACCAAATTATCCTTATAAGATGTAATTTTATCTAATAAACCAATCGCATCTCTTAATCCACCACCAGAAGCATTTGCAATTGCCCTGTAAACGTCTTCCTCTATTTCAAAATTTTCTAATTTAGAAATTTGTTTTAAACGCTGAATCATGCTTTCTTCCGTAATTCTTTTAAATTGAAAGCATTGGCAACGTGATATGATTGTCACTGGAACTTTCTGTGGGTCTGTCGTTGCTAATATAAAAATTACGTGTTCTGGTGGTTCTTCCAAAGTTTTTAAAAGAGCATTAAAGGCCCCAATAGATAGCATATGAACTTCATCTATAATATATATTTTATATTTTAATTCAGAAGGTACTATGTTTACCTTGTTTTTTAATTCACGAATTTCATCTACACCATTATTAGAGGCAGCATCAATTTCAATAATATCAATGCAATTGTTTGAAAAAGAAATGTTACAATTTGAACAGTGTCCACAGGCTTCTCCTTTTTCGATAGATGTACAATTTATAGCTCGAGCAAATATTTTAGCTACTGTAGTTTTGCCTGTTCCTCTTGGACCAGAAAACATATAGGCATGTGTAATTTGACCAGTTTGTAGTGCATTTTTAAGAGTTTTTACAATTGCATCTTGTCCAAAAACTTCTTCGAAACGCTTAGGTCTATACTTTCTATACAATGCTTGATACATTTCAATCACTCCTAGTAATATTATAGCATAATTAAGAAAGTGAAAAACGCAAAATCATTGTTTTAGCGCTTTTTTTTAAAAAAATTTTGTAATAATTTCTTAGCTTCCATATTTTCAATTTTAGTAATTTCATGAACCCCTACATTGTTTTTAGAGGGTTGTAAAATTTGATTCGTTATTTGTAGCGATTGCTCATCTAAAGTATCAACAGCATAATTGACACTTCTAATGCGAGCCTGTTGAATAGCACTGGCACACATAGGACAAGGAAACAAAGTCACGTACATTTCACAATCATTTAATCTCCAATTTTTTAATTTTTTGGAAGCTTTTAAAATTGCTCTGATTTCTGCATGTTCTAACACGTTTTTCCTTTTTTCTTTTCGATTATAGGCCTTTGCAATAATTTTGTCATTATGAACAATTATGGCTCCGATTGGAACTTCACCATTTTTAAGTGCTTTTTTTGCTTCTTTTACAGCAATATTCATATATTTTTCTTTCAACATAATCACCTATTAAAAAAAGTGCACATAAGTAATTTTATTAAGGCTGCTATCTTCCGATTCTGACCTGGTTCTAAAAATACTTATTGCACGTATTCAATTCTATTTCCTTTTTTTAATTTTGTAAAGTATTTCCATAGATTTTTTTGTTCTTCTATATTAATACTTTTTGATTATAATCCACTTTATTGTATTAAAATTTTATTAAAATTATTTCCCGGGAAATAATTTGGGGATGTGTTTTTTGGAAAAAAATTATTTCCCGGAAAATAATTTTGAATTTTCTTTAATGTTCCACGTGGAACTTTGTCTTTGTTCTTTATTTTTCTATTATCTTTTTCTAATTATTCTTTTTATTCCTAATATTATTTATTATTTTCTTTATTTTTTCGCAGAAAACAATTTGTTTGGCTTTTTATATTTTTCTTGTTTATTTTACCGAAATTACTTCAAATTATTTCCCGGGAAATAATTTTTGGCTATTTTTTTACTTTTTGGGAAATAATTTTGAATTTTCTTTAACGTTCCACGTGGAACTTTGTCTTTGTTCTTTATTTTTCTATTATCTTTTTCTAATTATTCTTTTTATTCCTAATATTATTTATTATTTTCTTTATTTTTTCGCAGAAAACAATTTGTTTGGCTTTTTATATTTTTCTTGTTTATTTTACCGAAATTACTTCAAATTATTTCCCGGGAAATAATTTTTGGCTATTTTTTTACTTTTTGGGAAATAATTTTGAGTTTTCTTTAATGTTCCACGTGGAACTTTTTTCTTCTTTTACTTATTACTCAGAAAATGTTTTAAATTTTTTTAATAAAAAAGAGAAAGTTTTATTATACTTCCTCTGTTTGACTGGTTTCTTTGTCCTCTTGACTTTCTTCTTCTATTTCTTTTTCAACAATATCTACTGTAGATACTTTCTGTTCCTCTTTTAAGTGAATCAAACGAGTACCCTGTGTAGCTCTTTTTAATGTTGAAATCTGTGATAAAGGCATTCTCATAATAATTCCACTATCTGTAATTATCATAATATCTAACTTATCAATATATATAGGATTTACATATTTTAAAGCAACCATATTTCCATTTTTCTCTGTAATATTTAATGCTTTAACACCTTTACTTCCACGATGTGTTAATCTGTATTCATCAATTGCTGTTTTCTTTCCATATCCTTTTTCTGTAACAATCAAAATTTCTTCACCAGAATTGATTACTTCAGCCCCGATGACTTGACTTCCTTCTAATTCTATTCCTTTAACACCAGATGTTCCGCGTCCCATTGATCGAATCTCGTTTTCTTGGAACCGTACCATTCTACCATTTGTAGCACCTAAAACCACTTCATCATTTCCTGTTGTCTTTCTAACAGCTATTAGTTCATCTTCTTCTTTCAAAATAATTGCAATTTTTCCAGATTTTCTAATATTGTTAAACTCTCCTATTTCCGTACGTTTTACTAAACCTTTTTTCGTGGCAAACAGTAAGTACTTGCTAGGTTCATCTTCTGCATTTAATTCAATCATAGAACTAATGTTCTCCTCTTTATCTAAGGATAATAAATTAACTATTGGTAAACCTTTTGATTGGCGACCATATTCTGGAATCTCATAACCTTTCAAACGGTATACCTTTCCTTTGTTAGAGAAGAATAAGACATAATCATGCGTTTTCATAGAAATAATTTGTTCGACAAAGTCTTCCTCATTTGTCGCCATGCCTTTGATTCCAACACCACCACGATTTTGAGAACGATATGTATCAATGCGTAAACGTTTGATATATCCTTTGTTTGTTAATGTAACAACGATATCTTCTACTGGAATTAATGACTCATCCTCAATATATTCAATCGCTGTCATATCGATATTTGTTCTTCTTTCATCGGCATATTTTGCTTTGATTTCAAGAAGTTCATCCTTAATTACCTTCAATACTTTCTCATCACTACTTAAAATATCCTTAAGTTCAGCGATTAATTTTAACAAGTCATTTAATTCATTTTCAATTTTATCTCGTTCAAGTCCTGTCAAACGACGAAGTCTCATTTCAAGAATTGCATTTGCTTGTACTTCAGTCAATTTAAATTGATTCATAAGGCCTGTGCGAGCTTCTTCGTCGGATTCAGAACCTCGAATTAGCTTAATCACTTCATCAATATGATCTAAGGCTATTTTTAAACCTTCTAAAATATGAACTCGCTTTTCCGCATTTTCCAAATCAAATTTGGTTCTACGAATAATCACTTCTTTTTGATAATCAATATATTTGGAAATAATATCCTTTAATCCTAATGTTCTTGGAACACCTTGATCAAGCATCAAGAAAATAATACCATACGTAGTTTGGAAAGCTGTATGCTTATATAGTTTATTGAGTACTACTTGCGCATTGGCATCTTTCTTTAAGGTAATTGTAATTTTAATACCATCTTTTAAATCAGAATGATAATCAGCAATTCCTTCAATTACTTTATTATGAACAAGTTCAGCAACTTTATTTTTTAACTCTTGCGTATTCACACCATAAGGAACTTCATCAATTACAATATACTGTTTTCCATTTTTTTCCTCTATTTGTGCCTTGCTTCTGATCGTGATTGTTCCCCTACCCGTTTCGTAGGCTTTCTTAATACCACTGTTTCCTAGAATTGTCGCACCTGTTGGAAAATCAGGCCCTTTAATATATTGCATCAATCCTTCTGTATCAATCGTAGGGTTGTCAATATAAGCCACACATCCATCAATGACTTCACCTAAGTTATGTGGTGGAATATTCGTTGCCATACCAACTGCAATTCCTGTCGTTCCATTGACCAAAATATTGGGAAAGCGTGATGGCAACACTTCTGGTTCTTTTGTTGTCTCGTCAAAATTTGGAATAAAATTCACTGTATTTTTGTTAATATTTCTAAGCAGTTCTAAGGAAATTTTAGAAAGACGGGCTTCTGTATAACGCATTGCGGCAGCGCCATATCCTTCAATATTACCAAAGTTTCCATGCCCATCAATTAACATATAGCGGTAGGAAAAATCCTGTGCCATACGAACCATTGCTTCATAAATACTGGAGTCTCCATGTGGATGGTAATTTCCCATGACCTCCCCTACTGTTTTGGCACTTTTTTTATGAGGCTTGTCAGGCGTATATCCTGATTCATACATAGAATATAAAATTCTACGATGAACTGGTTTTAATCCATCCCTTAAATCTGGTAAAGCACGTGCTACGATGACACTCATTGAATATTCCAAAAAAGAATCTTTTACTTCTTTTACAATACTATTTTTTTCTAATCGATCCATGTTGTCCTCCTATACATCCAAGTTTTCTACATAGGTAGCATTGGTTTCAATAAATTCACGTCGTGGTTCCACTTCTTCTCCCATGAGTTTTGAAAAAACATCATCTGCTGCGATGGCATCTTCCACGGTAATTTGTCTTAAGACACGTTTATTGATATCCATAGTGGTTTCATTTAATTCTTCAGCATCCATCTCTCCCAAACCTTTCATACGAGCAATCTCATATTTTGTATTTGGAGCAAGACTTGCTAAATATTCATCTCGTTCTTGTTCATTTAAAACGTACTTGATTGTCTTTCCATGTTTGATGACGAAAAGAGGTGGTTGTGCAGCATATACATGGCCCGCTTCTACAATAGGTTTAAAGAAGCGATAAAATAAAGTCAGTAACAACACACGAATGTGAGATCCATCAACATCGGCATCGGTCATGATGATAATTTTATTATATCTTAATTTAGAAAGGTCAAATTCTTCACCAATTCCTGTCCCAAAGGCTGTAATGATTGTACGAATTTCTTCGTTAGAAAGTGCACGATCAAGACGAGCTTTTTCCACATTTAAAATTTTACCACGTAATGGAAGAATCGCTTGTGTTACACTATCTCTACCTTTAATGGCAGATCCTCCTGCAGAGTCCCCCTCCACTAAAAAGATTTCACTCACAGAAGCATCTTTACTTTTGCAATCCGAAAGTTTTCCATAGAAGTTTGTAATGTCAAGATCTCCCTTACGACGTGTTAATTCTCTTGCTTTTTTTGCAGCAACCCGTGCTCTTGATGCTGTCATGGCTTTTTCTACGATTACTCTTGCTTCTTCTGGATGCTCCATCAAGAATCGTTCAAATGCTTCCGCAAAAATATGATTGGCAATTCCTCTTACTTCACTATTTCCTAGTTTCGTTTTGGTTTGTCCTTCAAACTGGGGATTTGGATGTTTGATGGAAACAATCATCGTAAGTCCTTCTTTCACATCTTCTCCCATGAGTGAAGTATCATTGTTTTTGAGCATTCCACTACTCTGTGCATATTTATTTAAAATACGCGTAAGTGCCATTTTTACTCCATCTTCATGCGTTCCACCTTCAGGAGTTGTAATATTATTGACAAAAGAATAAATACCAGAGTTATACGTTTCATTATATTGCAGTGCTACTTCGACCATAATATCGTTTTCTTCACCTGAAACATCAATAATGGTACTATGAATTGGGTTTTTATTCTTGTTTAACAAAGCAACATACTCAGTAATTCCGCCTTCATAATAGAAGGAATCTTTTTTATCTGCTTCCCTGTCATCATAAAGAGTAATACGAAGACCACGATTTAAAAAAGCAAGTTCCCGCAAACGATTCTTTAAAATTTCGTAATCGAATACTGTCGTTTCCGTAAAGATTTCAGGATCAGGTAAAAAGGTAACTGTCGTTCCGGTTCTATCTATATCACAATCTTCAATCATACGAAGTGGTTCTTGTGGATGTCCTCCATTTACGTATTTTTGATAGTACACATGTCCATCCTTATATACTTTTACTTCAAGCCATACACTTAAAGCATTGACAACAGATGCTCCAACACCATGAAGTCCACCGGATACTTTGTATCCTCCCCCACCAAATTTTCCACCGGCATGTAAAACGGTATAGACTGTTTCCACTGTACTCAATCCAGTTTTTGGATGAATATCCACAGGAATTCCACGTCCATCGTCTTTTACGGTAATGGTATTGTCTTTCCCAATAGTCACTTCTATATGAGAGCAATATCCTGCAAGGGCTTCATCGATAGCATTATCGACAATTTCCCATACTAAATGATGAAGACCTCGAGAACTTGTTGTACCAATATACATTCCAGGTCTTTTACGAACTGCCTCTAATCCTTCCAATACTTGAATGGAAGATGAATCATAATTTGCTTGTACTTTTTCGTCCATATTATCATTTCCTTTCTACTGTACCTGATGCAACTTGAAAAATCGTTGCTTGTTCTAATAGACTTTTTCGAATCTGCTTCACATCAGTGGTTGTTAAGATACTTTGAATATCTTTTCCTATATATTTTAACAATTTATTTTGCTTTTTCACATCAAGTTCACTAAAAACATCATCCAAAAGAAGAACGGGTTTGGTGCCTGTTTTTTCTAAAAAAATAGGAATACAAGCAAGCTTATACGCAAGAATGGCTGCTTTTTGTTGTCCTTGTGAACCATAAATTTTAAGATTTTTTTCATCCAAATACATAGAAAAATCATCCCGATGAGGTCCATATAAAGTCATTCCATAACTCTGTTCTTTTTGCTGGTTCTTTTGATACACTTTTTTTAATTCTTCTTTCATTACATCTTCTTCATAAGAAGAAAAAACAACGCTTGGTTCATAATGAATTTGAAGTGAAAAATCGCTATGAATATCTTGAAAGATTGGAGCGATAGATTCGTTAATCTTATCAATATACTGCTTTCTCATTGTATAAATCAAAATTTCTTTTTCAATCATCTTCTCAGTTAAAATTTGAAAATAATCTTGATCTGCCAAATGATTCGTGTATAAAATTTTCAGATATTCATTTCGTGTTTTTAGAAGTTTATTAAATTGATTGTAGACAACTAAATATTGTTTTGAAATTTGAGAAAGTTCTACATTTAATAAATTTCTTCGAATACTAGGAGAGCCTTTTATAATTTCAATATCATCTGGAGAAAATACAATAACGTTTAACGAAGCAATATAATCACTTAATTTAGCAATCGCTGTACTGTTTATTTTAATTTTTTTGCTATCCTCTTGAAGTTCTATTTCTAAATTTCGTACGATTTTATCAACCACGACAACACCTTTTATTCTCGCAAGAGATTTATTTTCTAAAATTAAATTTTTATCGTTTGTCCTGTGACTTTTCGTAAGAGCTAATACTTCAATAGCTTCAAGAATATTAGTTTTCCCTACTGCATTTTCACCAATGATGATATTGAGTGATTCTGAAAAATCAAGTTGAAGACGTTTATAATTTCGAAATTGTGTTAAAGATAAACGTTTAATTCTCATTTTTGTTGCTTTTTATCCTCATTGAATCACCTTGACCCTCTTTATGTATTCCCATACACGTAACTATATTATATCATAAAATTGGCGATAAAGAAGAAAAAACAGCTATTTTTCCGCTGTTTTTTTATTTTTTCGATTTAACAGAATTGAATCTAGCCTACTTGCCCTTAAAACTTGATTTTGAAAGGAATGAAAGGATATATCAAATATATAGGATTCTCCATTTTGAAAGTATACTTTTGTTTTTTTACCTTGTGGGATATAACTTTTAATCTTGTTCAGTGCTATCCAACAACACTTTTGATCTTTCTTATCTCCTGTTGGAAAGAAAATCATATTTTTACTATCTTCGATTACGATAGGAACTTTATACCTACTATTCAAAATGTGGATTGCCCCTTCTCTTCTTCCTTGATATGTACTCCCAAAAAAATTACACCCATAATCAATAATATGTGAAGTATTATCGTGCACTTCGTAACTTCCATCCTCTTCTAAAATCATAGAATCATATGGACTTTTGGAACATACTGCATAAGTCCCTTCATGAATTTCATAAACTTCTGTTTGCATTTCTTTTTCCCCCTTTTTGAAAGACTATCGCGTGTCTTTCAATTTCAGTCTACTATATTATACTGTCGAAAAACTACGAATTTTGTCTTTTTCTTAAAAAAAAGAAGAAAAATGTCGTTTTTCTTCTTTAATAGGTTCGAATTGGCAAGACCAATTGTGTTAAACTATCATCTTCCTCCGTTTTTAAAACAATTGGTTTTATTTCTCCTACAAAATTTAAATCTACAGTTTCTGAAGAAAATGCTTTGAGCGCATCCATCATGTATTTTGCACTAAAAGATATTTTAATATCTTGTTTTTTGTCTTTTGTAATTTTCATTTTCTCTTCTACTTTTCCGATTTCTAAAGAAGAGGATTTAATCGTAAGGATGTCTCCTTCTGTTTCAAGTGTTACTATATTTTTATCTTTATCACTCGTTAGAATACTGGCACGATCAATAACACCAAAGAAATCTTGAATATTTAAATGTAATTTTACTTCTGTTTCCGTAGGTAAAAGGTTACTGGTATTTGGGTAAGTACCGTTGATTAATCGAGATTCAAAACAAAGATTTTCGATTTTAAATAAAATTTTATTATTAAAGATATGTAATTCTACAACTTCACTTTCGGAAGAAAGTATTTTTGTAAATTCAATCAGATTTCTACTTGGAATTACAAGGTTATAATTTTCTTCAACAGGTGTTTTTAATAGAATAATTTTTCTTGCTAAACGATAAGAATCTGTCGCGCTGCACTCCATAATATTTCCTGAAATTTTGAAGTTAATTCCTGTCAAAACAGGTTTGGTTTCATCTAAAGAAGTTGCAAAAGCGGTTTCTACCACTAATTTTTTCAAATCTTCAGCAGGAATGGAAATCGATTTTTTACTCGATGAGAGTTCTATAGAAGGATATTCACTTTCGTTAATTCCATTTAAATAAAATTCACTATTTTCTGTATAGATTCTTACCTTAAGTTCATCCACTACTTCAAAATGAATGTATTTATCCGGTAATTTTCTTACGATATCAAGAACATATTTTCCCTGAATAATAATTTTTCCTTCTTCTTCTATATCTATTTTTTTGGAATCATCACAAGCAATATAAGTTTGGATTGTAATATCATTATCACTTGCTGTTAAAGTAAGTCTTTTTTTCGTAAGTTCAAACCGAATGCCTGCCAAAACAGGAATAAGATTCTTTGTAGAAATTGCTCTTGCTACCTTTCCTAATGCTTCTTGTAATAATTCTTTTTGAATTGTAAATTTCATAATTTCACTCTTCTTTCTTTTTTATATTTATAGTTTATTCTTTTTATTACAGTGGAAACTGTGAATAAATGGTAATTTCTTTGTTTTTAATAGTATATCACGTTTTTGCAGTGTGGAAAATGTTGTGTAATTTTTTTTGTTTTCCACAATAGGAGTTCTTTATTCTAAATCTTTTTGCAATTTTTCAATAATATTAGCTAAATCACTGTTTTCTTTCATCTCTCGTGCAATTTTTTCAACAGAATGCATGACAGTCGAATGGTCTTTTCCTCCAAATTCAGTTCCTATCTTAGGAAAAGATTCAGAAGTCATGGTTCTACAAAGATACATGGCAACTTGTCTTGGAAAAGCAATATTCGCACTTCGCTTTTTGGACCGAATGTCCTCCACATTAATTTGAAAAAATTCTGCGACAACTTTTTGTATTCTTGCGATTTCATTTTTTTCAGAAAGTCCTTTGCTTATAAAATCTTTGAGTGCTTCAATCGCTAAATTCAAAGTAATATTCGCACCGCCCATAATCGTTGAATATGCAATTAATCTTGTAATCGAGCCTTCCAATTGTCTTACATCACTTCCCATATTGGAAGCAATATACTCTATCACATCTTCAGGAATATCTTGCTCAAAATTACCAGCTAAGATTTTTTTTCGTAAAATCTGTGTTCGTAAAGAAAAATCAGGTGGAAAAATATTTACCGTAAGTCCCCAACAAAATCGTGTACGTAGCCGTTCTTCCAAGAGTTTTAAATCATCTGGGGATCGATCTGATGAAATAATAATTTGTTTACTGTCATCATACAAAGTATTAAACGTATGAAAAAATTCTTGTTGTGTTTGTGTTGCCCCTCCTAGAAACTGAATATCATCAATAATTAAAACATCAATATTTCGGTATTTGTCCTTGAAAAAATCAATATAGTTAAAGTTCGTTCCAGAAGCATCTTTTTTATTAATACTAATAAAGTCATTGATAAATTGATCACTTGTTACATAAAGTACTTTTCGATTACTGTTTTGTAAAATATAATTTCCAATGGCATGCATTAAATGGGTCTTCCCTAACCCACTATTTCCATATATAAAAAGCGGATTATACATTTTTCCAGGATTTTCTGCGACAGAAAGCGCCGCAGCTTGTGCAAATTTATTACTATTTCCAACTACAAAATTATCAAAAGTATAATTAGGATTTAGATTTGATTTCTTCCCAAGTAAAGAAGGAACCCCTTGTTCTTGTTGTATCTCTTCCTTTGCTTTTTGTTCTTCCTTTTTTTTCTTAAGTTCGTCTTCCAATAAAAATTCTAATTCAAAGTTTGTTCCAGTAACTTGATTGAATGCTTCCCTAATAATATCATAATAATTATTTTCCAGTTGTTTCTTATGAACAGCCATCGGTACTACAAAAATTGCTTTTCCTTCTTCTATGGCAACCATTTTTAAATCCTCAAACCAAGTTTGAAAAGAAAGAGAAGATAGTTCGTTTTCAATAATTTTTAAAGCGTTTTGAAAAAGAATTTCAAGATTCATCCGACCATCTCCCCTAAAAATTAGAATTCACCATTATAATAGACTAAATTTGTGGAAAAAGAAACAAAAAAATGAAAAAAATTTAATCCACAAAAAATCCACAGAAATATCCACATATAAACTTATTTAAAAATAAAGAAAAAAATAGTTTTTCCACATTTTCCACAAATTTTAGATGCACAAGAAGAAGAAAGATATACACAAGATGTTTAAAAAGTGGAAAACGTGAAAATAAGAATTGACAAAAGGAAAAGATATCCTTTATAATAATGGAGATTTATGTTTGGAGGTGTAATAGATGAAAAGAACGTTTCAACCAAATAAAAGAAAAAGAGCGAAAAAACACGGATTCTTTGCTCGTATGAAGACAAATGTAATCAATCGTCGCAGGAGAAAGGGACGTAAGGTATTAAGTAAATAATTGAACTGTATGAGTCACTGGTTTTTCAGTGCTTTTTTACTTTTAAGGACGTGGTGAAATGAAGAAAAGTGAAGTCATTAAAGAAAGTAGAGAATTTGATCGTATGATAGGAACTTGTCCCAAAATAAAAAATTCTTATTTTCTCGCTTTTTACGAAAAGAAAAAGAAAGAGCAAACTTGCTTTGGAATTTCTGTACCTAAAAAATTAGGAAATGCAGTGCTTCGTAATTTTCTTAAAAGACGCACAAGAGAAATCTTATCCTTTTATAAAAAGAACTATTCAAATTCTTATAACTGTATTATAATAGTAAGAAAGGCATGTATAGGATTGTCTTTTCAAAAAATGCAAGAAAAGTTGATAGAATTACTTCTACAAATAGAAAAGGAGAATTTGGATGAAGAAAAATAGAAAATTAAAGTTGCTTTTCCTGATTTTATTGTTATTCTTGACAACAGGATGTGCAACTACATTAGTAGATAAAGAAAAACAGCCCGTTAGAAATCCAGAAACGGGGCAGGCACTTACGGAAAATATATTATGTAAACCAACCGCAAAAAAAACAATAGAAACGTATGAAAAAAATGGCGTGAAAGTAGATAAATTGCCAGACTGTGAAGATTTTACGGTTACCTCTGGAAAGTATGAGGGATTATGGACGAGTTTTCTAATTAAGCCACTTGCTTTTGTGATTCTCTTTCTAGGAAAAAATATTGGTAATTTCGCATGGGCTTTAATCTTAGTAAGTGTGATCATTCGTTTAATTGCCTATCCAGTTACGAAAAAAACAGCCATGCAATCTGAACTTTTAAAGAAGGCAAATCCAGAACTGGAAAAACTGAAGAAAAAATATGAAGGAAAAACCGATCAAGAATCTATGATGAAGCAAAGTCAAGAGATGATGTTGATTTATAAGAAGTATAACATTAGTCCAATGAGTGGCTGTCTCTTTTCCTTTTTACAACTTCCTTTATTTATTGCCTTTTTCGAAGCGATTAATCGAGTACCAGCAATTTTTGAAAGCGACTTTTTAGGACTGCAATTAGGAACAACCCCTATGTATGGGTTTGGAACAAGTACAATCATTGCTTATATTATCTTAGTTCTTCTCATTGGAGGAACGACATTCTATTCTTTTAAAATGAATGCAACGGCAGATATGAATGGTTCCATGAAAATGATGCCAATCATGATGACAGGAATGATTCTTTTAACCGGAATGTTTATGCCATCTGCATTAGGAATATATTGGGTTACCAGTAATTTATTTACCATTGGTCAAAATATCATTGTAAAAAGGAGTAAGATGTTTCATGGAAAAGCATAAGTTTATTGGAAAAAATAGGGAAGATGCGGTAAGGCAAGCAACCATTGCCTTGCAAGAATTAGAAGAAAATCTAATCATTAAAGAAATTGGTGAACAAAAAAATTTGTTTAGCAAAAAGGTAGAAATCGAAGCCATTGAACGACGAGATATAAAACCATATATAAAGGAACTCTTGCATGATTTGCTAAAGGATTTGGGGTTTGATGCGAAAATTGAGGTAAGAACGGTAAAGGAAATGCCTGTTTATACGATTTATTCCAACCATGATTCACTTTTAATTGGAAAAAATGGCAGAAATTTGAATGCCCTTTTGACCGTCGTGAATCAAATGGTTAAAAAAGAAATAGGAGAGACTTATAAATTTATTTTAGATGTAAGTGATTATAAGGAACGAAAAGAAAAAAATTTGGAATACCTTGCGAAACGTTTGGCAAGAGAAGTGAAAGAAAGTCAAGTTGAAGTGAAGATGGATTCCATGAATTCTTATGAACGAAGAATTGTACATAATATTTTATCAAAAAATAAGTATGTATATACGGAAAGTGTGGGCGAAGAACCAAATCGAGCCGTTGTAATTAAACCAAGAGAAAAGAAAGAGGAAAACGAAAAGAGTGAATAGCTCTTTTTTCCTTGAAGAAAATATGGTATACTATGAAAACTGATAGAAGCCGAAAGAGAAAAAGAAGTGGAGGTGATGAAATGGAAGATACAATTTGTGCGATTGCAACAAAATTAGGAGTAGGGGCAATTTCCATCATTCGAGTCAGTGGAAGGGATGCAATTTCAAAAGTAAATGCACTTTTTGAAGGAAAGAATTTGGAAGAAGTAGAAAGTCATACGATTCATTATGGTTGGATTAAAGAGAAAGAGGAAGTTTTAGATGAAATCTTAGTCAGCGTGATGAGAGCTCCTAAAACATTTACCAGGGAAGATGTTGTTGAAATCAATTGTCATGGTGGAATTTTAGCAACGAAAAGTGTCTTAGAAGCGCTTTTAAGAACTGGAATTCGGATGGCAGAGCCAGGCGAATTTACAAAACGTGCTTTTTTAAATGGAAGAATCGATTTGGCCCAAGCAGAAGCAGTTATGGAGTTGATCGAAAGTAAAAATGATACGGCCAAGCGCCTTGCTTTATCGGCATTACAAGGAAGTACAACCAATTTAGTAAAAGATTTTCGGGAACAAATTAAGCAAGTGATTGCATCCATTGAAGTCAACATTGACTATCCAGAATATGAAGATATTGAACAAATGACAGAAGAAAAATTGGAAAAACTTCTTGAAGATTTACAAGCAAAACTCGAAGAAATCATCTTGCAATCGAAAAGAAAACAACAACTTAAAAATGGAATTGAAACAGCAATTATAGGGCGTCCGAATGTGGGAAAAAGCAGTTTGTTAAACCATTTACTAGAAGAAGAGAAAGCCATTGTTACTTCCATTGAAGGAACCACAAGAGATATCGTCGAAGGGGATGTTAATTTAGATGGAATTTCACTTCATATTCTAGATACCGCAGGTCTTAGGGAAACAGAGGATGTTGTTGAAAAAATGGGAGTTGAAAAAAGCAAGCAAATTTTAAAAAAGGCACAACTTGTTTTCTTTCTTCTCGATGGCTCTAAAAGCTTACAAGAAGAAGATAAAAAAATGTTTTCTTCTTTAGAAGATGAAAAGACTATTCTTGTGTTAAATAAAAAAGACCAAGGAATCAAGATAAAAAAATCGGATCTTCCGTTTTCTCACGTTGTCGTTACAACGACCAAAACAAAAGATGGACTGGATGAATTAAAACAAGAAGTAAAAACTATGTTTCAACAGGATGAAATCCAAGAAAATGATGCTGCCATTCTTTTCAACGCCAGGCAATTAGCGCTAGCTTCCCAAGCGCAAGAAAAATTGAAAGAAGCAAAATGTGCGTTAGAAGAAGGGGTAGAACTGGATATGATTTCCCTTGATTTACAGGAAATTTTAGAAACGTTGGGAGAAATTACAGGAGAAAATTATCAGGATGAAATTTTAGATACTTTATTTGCAAACTTCTGTGTAGGAAAGTAGGGATATTATGTATGATGTTATTGTTGTAGGTGGAGGTCATGCAGGGTGTGAAGCATCTCTTGCTTGTGCAAGATTAGGGAAGAAGACACTTCTTGTGACAGGAAATTTAAATAATATTGCAGATATGCCTTGTAATCCATCGATTGGGGGTCCTGCCAAAGGAATTGTTGTAAGAGAAATTGATGCTTTGGGTGGAGAGATGGCTCGAAATACCGATAAAGCTTCTTTACAAATGAAGAAACTGAACACGAAAAAAGGCCCTGCGGTTTGGGCCCTTCGCGCACAAGCAGATAAAATCACGTATCCAAAAGAGATGAAAAAGACATTGGAACATACAGATCATTTGACTCTGCGTGAAAGTTTAGTCGAAGATTTATTGGTAGAAGAAGATACCATAAAAGGTGTCATGTTAGAAGATGGAGAAAAGATTCTTGCAAAAGCAGTGATTCTAACAACAGGAACGTATTTAAAGGCATCCATTCTAGTAGGAAGTAACAAAAAACAAGAAGGTCCTCATGGAGAAAAGGCAAGTCGCTTTTTAAGTGATAAACTAAAGGCACTTGGATTTCGAATTTTAAGGTTAAAAACAGGAACTCCCCCTCGGATAGAACGGGCAAGTATTCATTTTGAAGAGACGAAATTAGAAGAAGGAAGTAAGGACAATTTAACTTTTTCGTATGATTCAAAAACAGCTACTGCAACGACGTTACAAATTCCATGTTACTTAACGTATACCAATGCGAAAACGCACCAAATTATTCTAGATAATCTAAAAAAATCCAGCATGTATGGGGGATATGTAAAAGGCGTAGGACCTAGATATTGTCCTTCTATTGAAGATAAAGTCGTTCGTTTTCATGACAAAGAAAGACATCAATTGTTTTTAGAACCAGAAAGCCTTTTCTATGATGATATTTATGTACAAGGACTATCTTCTTCCATGCCAGAAGATGTGCAAGAACAAATTGTGCATAGTATCAAAGGACTAGAAGATGCCAAAATTTTAAAGTATGCCTATGCGATTGAATATGACGCCATTGATGCCAAGCAGTTAAAACAATCTCTAGAAACAAAATTGATAAAAAATTTATTTACGGCAGGCCAAATCAATGGAACAAGTGGGTATGAAGAAGCTGCAGGACAAGGTCTTATCGCAGGAATCAATGCGAGTTTAAAGTTAGATGGAAAAGAACCTTTGATTTTAAAAAGAAATGAAGCTTATCTTGGCGTTTTAATTGATGATTTAGTAACCAAAGGAATTAAAGATCCATATCGTCTTTTAACGTCACGTGCAGAGTATCGTCTTTTACTACGGGATGATAATGCAGATTTAAGACTTCGTGATTATGGCTATCAAATAGGCTTAGTGGACGAAGAACGCTATCAAAGATTTTGCCAAAAAAAGAAGGATATTGCCGATGTATTTGAAATATTGAAGAAAGAAAGAATTACCCCCAAAGAAGAAGTCAATGCTTATTTGGAAGAAATTGGAAGCACCCCTTTACAAGCAGGGCTTTCCCTTTATGAATTGTTAAAACGTCCTGAAATGAAGATGGAACACCTTTTAAAACTTGTAAAGCTTCCTTTTGATGAAGCTGTCTTAAATGAAGTAGAAATTGAAATAAAGTATGAAGGATATATTCGAAAAGCAGAACAAGAAGCAAAAAAAATGCTCCATCTAGAATCTATGAAAATAAGCGAAGATATCGACTATGAAAAAATTCCAAATTTAGCATCCGAAGCAAGACAAAAATTACAAGAAGTAAGACCAACATCTCTTGGACAAGCGAGTAGAATTAGTGGCGTAAACCCAAGTGATATTGCCATTTTATCTATTTATATTAAAAGAGGTAACTATGAATCAAACTGAATTTGAACAGGCACTTTTAGAACTTGGAATTGTTTTAGAAGATGACCAAAAAGAAAAATTAAGACAATTTTATCAAATTTTAAAGGAAAAAAATGAAGTGATGAACCTAACAAGAATTATCGAGGAAGAAGATGTTTATTTAAAACATTTCTATGACAGTTTAACACTTGTAAAAGCACTGGATTTAAACCAAGTAAAAACCCTTTGTGATGTTGGGACAGGGGCAGGATTTCCTGGAATTGTTTTAAAAATTGTTTTTCCTAATCTAGAAATTGTACTCTTAGATTCTCTTCAAAAACGAGTGCGCTATTTGGAAGAAGTTATTGCACGATTACAGCTAACAGGAATTGTAGCGATTCACAAAAGAGGAGAAGAATACCATGAAGAAACATTTGATGTGGTTACATCAAGGGCAGTTGCTTCCTTAGAAAAACTACTTCCTATCTGTATGCCCCTTGTGAAAAAAGGTGGTATGTTTGTAGCCATGAAAGCAAATGTAGAAGAAGAGATGCAAAAAAGTATGCCGTATCAAAAGAAAAAACAGATACAATGCACGAAAAAAATCGAATTTTTACTCCCCAAAGAAAAGAGTAAGCGGACCCTTCTTGTATTTCAAAGGAAAGAAGATTTCGACAAAAAATAACAAAATGTCATAAAATTAAGTTGACAATTAAAAAAGGAAACACATATAATGAAAACAAGGAGGAGTAAATATGGACAAAAAGCTAGACGGATTTGCCATTGCAGGAATGGTGCTAGGGATTGTCTCTTTATTACTTTCATTCTTTATTTGGCCACTTGGCTTAATTCTTGGAATCGTAGGTTTAATCTTATCGGTTAAAGGAATGAAAAGTACAAAAAAGGGAATGGCTATCGCAGGACTTGTTCTTTCTATTATTACACTTGTACTAAGTTTAGTAGGTGCAATCTGTGCAATTTGCGTTTGTGCAACAGCAGCAACCACTGCAGGAGCAAGTTACTGGTTCTAATACGAGCCCTTTAAAAAGTATCATAGGATACTTTTTCTTTTGGAGGTGAAACATGTTTCCATATATTGAAATTTTTGGAAAAATGATTACAAGCTATGCCATTTGTGTACTGCTTGGAATTTTGGTGATGGGATTTTGCTGTATCAAAAAAGCCAAAGCCTATCAAATACAAGATTATGATATGATTGTTTTTCTTTTAATCTGTGCAGTAGGTGTATTGCTTGGAGGACATCTTCTTTATGGTATTGTAAATATCAATTTATTCATTCGATTCATTGCGCATCTTTCTCGTGCAAAATCGATTTTTATGATATTTGAAGCACTAGGAATTATCTTTGGAGGTTCTGTTTTTTATGGAGGCCTTTTAGGAGGAATGCTCGCAGGATTTCTTTATGCTAAAAAAAAGAAACTCGATTTAAGACTTTATAGTTATATCATTACGCCATTTATACCGTTATTCCATTTTTTTGGAAGGATAGGTTGTTTCTTATCAGGATGTTGTTATGGAATTGAAAGTAAAATAGGGTTTACCTATACACATTCTCTTGTAGAACTTGCAAATGGAGTCAATCGCTTTCCCGTACAGTTAGTAGAAGCAGGATGCAATTTGATTTTGTTTCTTATTCTTTTGCGGTTACAAAAGAAGGGAAAATGCAAAGAAACACTTCTTGCCATTTATCTTCTTTCTTATGCAACGATTCGCTTTGTACTTGAATTTTTAAGAGGGGATACCTATCGAGGATTCTTATTCGGTTTATCGACTTCACAAATTATCAGTATTTTGCTTTTTGGAGTCAGTTTGATTTACTTAATAGTTAAAAAAAAGAAACCTCAAAACAAAAAAGCATAAAAACACAAAAACTTTTATTGACAAAATTCGCCATTTTTCCATATAATGTTGACAAGGAGGAGTAAGTATGAATAAAAACACTGATGGATTCGCAATTGCTGGCTTAATTTTAGGAATCGTCTCTATTGTATTTACTTTCATTTTTACTTGGATAGGTCTCATTGGAGGTATTGTGGGAATTATCTTATCAGTAAAAGGAATGAAAAGTGCTAACAAAAAAGGGATGGCAACAGCTGGATTAGTACTTTCCATTATTGGTACATCATTAAGTGGAATTTTTATTGCTTGTGCACTTTGTGTTGTAGCAGGAGCAGGTTCTGTCGCAGCTGGTCTATAAAAAGTATCGCAAGATACTTTTTTATTATGTTCCGGGATAGGAACATAATAAAACCACCCGCTATGCGGGTGAGAGCTGAAGAAGCGATAGCGTTAAGAAAAAAATAAATCCTCCTTTGATATAATGATAATGGTCTGCCAACCAAAATCTAAAATCAGAGGAGGATTTATTTTATGAGACGAAAAAATGATGATGAAAGCTCATTA
>CANQVB010000004.1 GCA_947627225.1 uncultured Bacilli bacterium | reverse complement strand
GCTTACTGGCAAGGTGAAAATGCTTATAATTGGTATGAACAAGCTAGAAAAGCATTAAATAATTTAATTGATAATTATGCTAATTCATATCAAGAATTTGCTGATTATGCTAAAATTTTAGAAAAGGCAAGTGCAAAAAATAAACTGAAACTTACAAGTCGTCAATTAAAGGCAATGAGTTCTAAATTTACTGGTTCTACTTATACTGATGGAATTAGGAAGGATAAAGATGATAAGAAGGTTACGTCTATCCCTGCTACGGTTAATAAGGATGCGGTGAATGATGATCAAAATTCTGAGTCATATAAAGCTTTTAAAAATATGAAAACTGCAATGGAAAGTTTGGTTTCTCTTGCTGATGGTATGATCAATGATTGGACTGCTGTTGCTAATAATACTGGTGGTAAGATGCAAAAGGATGCAAAAAATCGTGCTACTAAAATGAGTAATAGAAAGAAAGAAATTAGTAGAAATATTTCCTATTTGGAAGATGACTATATTGGTGATATGATTTTCAGTAATTAGTTTTGGTAGGGTTTATGATAAGAGAACAGGAAATTGAAGAATTAAAGACAATGCTTGATTCAGATGGGAAAATACGTATTACTGATGACCTTCCACCAGCAAAGAAAGAGAGATATGAGTTTATTAATAGTTTAAATCTTGATTTAGTTGAAGTTTTATCTAGAAAAAAAGAAGATTATTCAATCAGTGATGATGAGGTAAGAACCAATAGTAGTGATGATGAAGATGATGATGTAGAAGTGGAAACTTTAGATGATGATTCTTCGACTGACAGTATCATAGAGGAAGATGATTCCGCTACTGTTGATGATTTGAGTGGCTTTTTTTAATCGGTTATAAATATTCATTCAATGTTAAGTAATATTGGTGAGACTAAGAACTAGCAATAGATGAATTGTATGGAGGACTATTTTTAGTTCTCTTTTCCTATGTTTTAATGTAATTATAATATTACATGAGAGAATTTTTATATCTACAAAATTTTACATAATTTTTAGAATAAATTCCTTTGTTAACTAAAATTTGATGAAATAAGGGAATAAATAAACGTAAAAAAAGTGAACGCACCAAAAAATAAGCAGATTAATTCACTTTTTTATTATGTTCCGGTATAGGAACATAATAAAACCACCCGCTATGCGGGTGAGAGCTGAAAAAGCGATAGCGTTAAGAGAAAAATAAATCCTCCTTTGATATAATAGATAGTAGTCTGCCAACTAAAATCTAAAATCAGAGGAGGATTTATTTTATGAGACGAAAAAATGATGATGAAAGCTCATTATCTCATACGAGATGGAATTGCCAATATCACATAGTCTTCGCACCAAAATATAGAAGAAAGGTAATATATAGAAAGCTTAGAAGAGATATAGGAGTATATTTAAGAAGACTATGTGATTATAAGGGAGTTGAGATAGTAGAAGCACAAGCATGCCCAGATCATATACATATGTTAGTAAAAATTCCACCTAAAATTAGTGTATCATCATTTATGGGATATTTAAAGGGAAAGAGCAGTTTGATGATATTTGAAGAACATGCTAATTTAAAATATAATTATGGAAACAGACATTTTTGGGCAGAAGGATATTACGTAAGTACAGTAGGAATAAATAAAAATACAATAAAACGTTACATACAAAATTAAGATTTGGAAGATAAAATAAAAGACCAGAGAAGTTTGAAGGAATATAAAGACCCGTTTACGGGTAAGTAATAGTGACAAAGGTAATTGGCAGACTAAAAAAGCTACCAAATGGTAGCCGCCAGTGTCAATCCTTACAGGCTTCAGAGAAAAACCACCCTTTTTAAGGGTGAATTTTTACTTTTATAAGAATTATCCTTTTAAAAAGCACAAGGGATGTTTCCTTCAAAAAAGAGTATTTTCTAATTTTAAAAAGCATGATATAATACTAGCATAGATAAGAATAAAAAGGATGTGTTTTTATGCATGGAGAAAACGAAGTAGTACAACTTTATTTAGATGATATTATTCCAAACCGGTTTCAACCTAGGGAAGTTTTTGATGAAAAAGCATTAAAAGAGCTTGCTGTTTCCATTAAAGAACATGGTGTTATTCAACCTATTATCGTAAGAAACATTGGAAATAAATATGAAATCATTGCAGGAGAACGACGTTATAAAGCAAGTGCGCTTGCGGGTCTTACGAAAATTCCAGCCATTGTAAGAAATCTAGATGATAAAGAAAGTTCCAAAGTAGCCCTTCTTGAAAATTTACAACGAAAGAATTTAAATCCACTGGAAGAAGCAAGAACGTATCAAAAAATCTTGGAGATTGATCAAATGACCCAAGAAGAACTTGCGAAAACAATGGGAAAAAGTCAAGGTGCAGTTGCCAACAAGTTGAGATTACTCACTTTATCAGAAGCTGTCCAAGATGCGCTTTTGAAAGAACAAATCTCAGAACGTCATGCAAGAACATTATTAAATATCCAAGATCAAGATTTACAAAAACAAATGCTTAAAAAAGTGATTGATCAAAAAATGACGGTACGTGAGTTAGAACAAGAAATCAATCCACAAGGAAAAAGGGAAGAGTCAAAGGAAACACCAATAGAACAAAATTTTAATTTAGATGCAAAAAATGATGTTACAGCAGGAATACCAGAAACAACGATTCCAAACATTTCATCCAATATGATTCCAAATTTACCACAAACGGATGCCATTGATTATAGTACACCACCTAAGTTTATTGATTATGGATTAGACGATGATGGTGATGAATCTTCTGCGCCAGATTCTTTTGAAAGCAGTGCTTTAACACCTCCAGATATAAATGCTCTACGACAGAATGCACAAGATATCAATTCTGATGTGAAACCTGCCGCAGATTTAGATAGCTTACTTCAAGGGACAAAGGATAGTTCTCAGCAACCGCCTCAAAGTGAAGAGACAAACAATTTCAAATTCTTTAATCCAAATATGGAGGAATTTCAAGCAACACCATCACAAGAGAATACGAAAGAAGAAAAACCAGATCTTTTTAAGGCGCCAGACTTAATTGCTGTTCCTAAAGAAGATGTTTCATTACCCAATGAAAATGCTTTTTCTATTCCAACTGTTCAAGAAGAAGAAAAACCCCCACTTTTCAACAATGTAAATGAAGAGAAAAACTTGTACAACATGGATAGCATTTTAAATTTATCTTCGCAAACCAAGAATCAAGGTGGAACACTTTCCATTCAAGCCGCCCTTGATGAAATTAGAAAAACTGTAAAATCCCTAGAAGAAAAGGGCATTAAAGTGGACATAGACGAAATGGACTTTGATAAGAATTATCAAATTATTCTAAAGTTTTGGAAAGATGACATAGAAAAGTAGCAGAAAGAACTACTTTTTCTCTTTCTCCTCTAGAAAAAGAATGAAAACTCTGTTAAAATAAAAAAGACATGAAAAGAAACAGGTGAAGTAGTTATGGGAAAGGTGATAGCATTAGTCAATCAAAAAGGTGGAGTTGGAAAAACAACAACGAGTATCAATCTTTCTGCAAGTCTTGCTATTTTAGGAAAAAAAGTCCTTCTCATTGATTTGGACCCACAAGGAAATACAACAACGGGAGTTGGCATAAACAAAGGGGATATTACGCGCAGTATTTATGATGTTTTAATAGGTAAATGCCGCATTGAAGAAGCAATGATAAAAACAAAATACAAGCAACTTTATGTTTTGCCTGCAACGATTAATTTAGCAGGACTTGATATCGAACTTTTAGAAAAAAGCCAAAGCGAACCAGGATTTGCCAAAGGCGCACAATTAAAGAACCACTTAAAAGACATAGAAGGACTTTTTGATTTTATTATTATTGATTGTCCTCCTTCTTTAGGATTGATTACAACGAATGCGCTTACGGCTAGTCATTCTGTAATTATTCCAGTACAATGTGAGTTTTTTGCTTTGGAAGGAATTATGCAACTTTTAAATACAATTCGCCTTGCCCAAAAGCAATTGAATCCAACGCTAGATATAGAAGGGGTATTGCTCACTATGCTGGATTCAAGAACAAATTTAGGGTTTGAAGTTGTAGAAGATATTCGCAAATTTTTTAAAGAAAAAGTTTATAATACAATAATTCCTCGCTTAATTCGTTTGACAGAAGCTCCTTCTCATGGAGAACCAATCATTGCCTATGATCCAAAGAGTAGGGGAAGTGAGGCATATATCAATCTCGCAAAGGAAGTGATTGACCGAAATGGAAACTAAAAGAAGAGCACTAGGAAAAGGGCTAGAAGAATTATTTAGCAATGAGCCGTTGGACTATACAAATTTAGAAAATAAAATTGTAACAGAAACGCCAAAAGAAGAGATTCTTCAAATTCCACTTGCAGAATTAAGACCAAATCCTTATCAACCAAGATCTAATTTTGATGAAGAAAGCTTAAAAGAGTTAGCTATGTCCATCAAAGAGCATGGTGTTTTACAACCAATTATTGCCAAAAAAAGCATTCGTGGGTATGAAATCGTCGCAGGAGAACGAAGAGTAAAGGCTTCTCGTCTCGCAGGATTAGAAACAATTCCTGCCATTATCAAAGACTTTACGGACGAAGCGATGATGGAAATTGCCATTTTAGAAAACCTTCAACGAGAAAATTTATCTCCTTTAGAGGAAGCAATGGCATATAAAAAATTGCAAGATACGCTGATCATTACCCAAGAAGAACTTGCGAAGAGACTTGGAAAAAGTAGGAGTTATGTTACAAATATATTGGGCCTTCTACAACTTCCCGAAGAAGTAAAGGATTATATCATTACAAACCAAATTTCAATGGGGCATGCCAGAGTTCTCAGCAAGCTAATCGATAAAGAGCAAATGAAAAACCTTGCCCAAAAAATTGTGGAAGAGGGGCTTAGTGTTCGTGCTTTGGAAAATCTTGCTTCCCAAGAAACGTATAAAAGAAGAAAACAAATTCAAAGGAAAACAACAAAAGAAAGCGACGAATATCAAGAAATAGAAAATGTTTTGGAGGAGAAATTAGGCACCAAAATCAAAATAAAAAATAATAAACTGATGATTTCTTTTACCAATACAAATGACTTAAATCGTATTTTAGAAATCATGCAACCGAAGTAGGTAGGTGATTTGATTTGAGTACATATATTGAAACAGATGTCTTTCAATACGTTGTTTTGCCGATTATTTATATTTTAATAGGAATAGGATTTTATCTTGTTTTATGCGGATTAATCGAGAAAATTTTTCACCACAAAAAGACGCAAGGAAAAGAGAAAAAACGGTTGGATACCATGTGTGTTATTTGCAAAAATATTATCAAGTATATGACGGTTATCTTTGTAATTTTAGCGATTCTAACCGTTTATCATGTTGATGTAAAATCCATTCTTGCCGGACTTGGAATCGGAGTTGCCATCGCAGGACTCGCCTTTCAAGATATTTTAAAAGACCTTTTGGCAGGGATTTCAATCCTATTAGAAAATCAATTTGAAATAGGGGATAATGTGGAAATCAATGGGTTTAGAGGAGATGTAGTTTTCATTGGCTTAAAAACAACACGTCTTAAAAATTATAAAGGCGCTGTTAAGATTATAGCAAACCGAAATATTACAGAAGTGATTAACTATAGTCTTCATCCTTCTCTCGCAACCATAGAAATTCCTGTTAGTTATGAACAAAATTTAACAAAATTTGAAAAAGTTTTAGCTACCATTTTGAAAGACTGTGAAAAAAAGTACCCAAATTTAAAAGGTCCTATCGATATTTTAGGTGTAGATACACTTTCTGATTCGAGTGTTGTTTATAAGATTTCTGTTCTAACAAAACAAGAAAATCAATTTCAAATTGAAAGACAATTAAAAAGAGATTTAAAAGAACGTCTTGAGAAAGAAGGGTATAGTATCCCTTATCCAAAATTGGAGGTGTATCATGACGGAACGAACGTATAAAATTGGGGACAAGATTACGTTAAAAAAGGGACATCCTTGTGGTGCAAACACGTGGGAAATCATACGATTAGGGGCGGATATTAAAATAAAATGCTGCCATTGTGGTAGAATGATTTTCATCCCTAGAATAGAACTGAATAAAAAATTGAAGAAAATTTTAACGGAGGAATAAAATGAAGGAAAGAAAAAAATTGAAGTTGAAAAAATTTTACTTTCATCCAATTACAGTATTTTTACTTTTAATTTTACTGACGATTGTTTTAAGTGCCATTTTCTCTTTCTTTGAAATGCAAGGAACTTATAATACTGTAAATGCTACCACGAATGAGTTAGAACCTGTATTAATCACCGTCGAAAATATGCTTAATTTTGATGGAATGAAATTTATTTTTAGCAACGCCTTAAGAAATTTTATTTCTTTTGCTCCGCTTGGGACGCTTCTATTAGCACTTGTTGGAATTTCTGTTGCCAAATCAACCGGTTTTATTGATGCATTTGGAAAAAGACACATCTTCAAAATGAAGAAAAAGAATCTTACATTTTTAGTTTTATTGCTGGCTACTTTTTCGTCTTTAATTAACGAATTAGGCTATGCCTTTTTAATTCCACTCGCAGCTGTTTTTTACTTGATGAACAATCGCAATCCTATGCTTGGAATTATTACTGCATTTTGTGGAGTTTCTTTTGGATATGGAATCAGTCTTTTTGTTGGAAGTATGGAAGTAGATTTGATTCCTTATACAGCACAAGCTGCACACTTGATTGATGAAGAAGCGCATATTGCACTCACCTCTAATTTATTTATTATCATTATTTTTTCTATTTTGCTCTCGATTGTTGGGACTTTTGTAATTGAAAAATGGATTGCAAAAAGAGTAGGAAAGTATCGAGAAAAAGATAATTTTGAAAGAACAGAAGAGCTGTTACTTTTGGATGAAGAAACGCTTGAACAAAATAAAATTGCCCAGGAAAAAAGCGAAAAGAAAGGGTTACGCTATGCTTACATTACAGGAGCAATCATAGTCATTGCCTTTATTTATATGATTATACCAGGACTTCCAAATTCAGGGATGCTTCTTGATATGAGTGAAAAAACATATTTAAATCAATTATTTGGAAGTGCAAGTTATTTTCAAGATGGATTTACTTATATGATGTGTTTGTTCTTTTTAGGAATGGGTCTTGCCTATGGAATTGGAGCAAAGAGCATCAAAAATGATAAGGATATTATTAATGGTTGTAAAAGCACCTTTCAAGATTTGGGTGAATTATTTATCTTGATTTTTGTAGCCAGTCAATTTATTTCTGTTTTTCGAAATACCAATATTGGAACCGTCCTTACAATATGGTGTGCCAATTTAATCCAAAACCTTTCGTTTTCTGGAATTCCCCTTATTGTGTTAGTCATCATTCTGATTGCACTTTCTAACTTGTTTGTGACAACACCTGCTTTAAAATGGAGTATCTTTGCACCTGTTGTTGTTCCAGCACTGATGCAAGCGAATGTTTCTCCAGAATTTTCACAATTTCTACTCCGTGCAGGAGATTCCATTACCAACGGAATCACCCCACTTCTAGCAGGATTTGTCATTTACATAGGATATTTAAATATTTATAATCAAAAAAAAGACAAGCCCATTACGATTCATGAAGCAATTCATCTATTACTTCCATATTTTTGGGTCATTGCTTGTACTTGGATTTTATTGATTCTTGGATGGTATTTAATTGGATTGCCAATAGGACCTGGAGTTTATCCTACATTATAGGATAAACTTTTTAAGTCGTGTTCAAAATATCATAAAAAGATAACTGTATATAGAAATCAAAAGGTAACGGTTCTTGTTGCGTGTTTCCTAAGAAAATGTAGAGCAAATAAGAAAAAGTACACAAACAAGGGGAATTTGTTATAATATGTATATGTAGAAAAGAGGAATTAGAATGAGTTTAAAAGCAGGAATTGTAGGATTACCAAATGTAGGGAAGAGTACCCTTTTTAATGCGATTACCAAACAAAACATTTTAGCGGCGAATTATCCATTCGCAACGATTGATCCCAATGTTGGTGTGGTTATGGTTAAGGATAAAAGACTAGATCAGTTAAATGAAATGTATCATCCTGCAAAATTGATTCCAACAAGTTATGAATTTACAGACATTGCAGGTCTTGTCAAAGGTGCCAGTAAAGGAGAAGGATTAGGAAATCAATTCTTATCTCATATTCGAGAAACAGATGCCATTGTAGAAGTGGTTCGGTGTTTTGAAAACGGTAATATTATACATGTAGAAGGCACCATTGATCCTATTCGGGATATTGAAACCATTAACTTAGAACTTGCCATCGCAGATCTTGAAAGCATCGGAAATCGCTTAGAAAAAATAGGAAAAAAAGCGCGGACGACAAAGAATAAAAATGATTTATTGGAATTAGAAACGCTGGAAAAGGCAAAGAAAGCGTTAGAAGAAAATCAGCCACTTCGAACGGTTGCTTTTACAGAAGAAGAGGAAGAATGTTTAAAAGGGTTTCAGTTCTTAACAAAAAAACCCATTATTTACTTAGCTAATATTGAAGAAAGTGAACTTGGAAAAGAAAAAAACGAATATGTAAAACAAGTGGAAGAATATGCAAGGAAAGAAAATGCCAAAGTGGTAGCGTTATGCTGTAAGGTAGAAGCAGAGCTTTGTGAATTAGAAGAGGAAGAACAACAAGAACTTCTTTCCATGTATGGAATTTCTGAAAGTGGGCTTGATTTATTGATTCAAGCAACGTACGATTTATTAGGTCTTGCTACATTTTTTACGGTAGGAAAAGACGAGGTAAGAGCTTGGACATTTCGCAAAGGAATGAATGCCAAGAAATGTGCTGGAATTATTCATACAGACTTTGAAAAGGGATTTATTAAAGCAGAAGTGATGTCCTATCAAGATTTAATAGAGGCTGGAAGTGAATTAAAGGTCAAAGAAAATGGAAAAGTTCGCTTGGAAGGAAAAGATTACGAAATGCAAGATGGAGATATTTGTTTATTCCGTTTTAATGTATAAAAAAGGAAAAGACTATGGAAAAAATAGATTATATTACCTTGAATGAAATTTTAGAAGAATACCTTGAAAAGCATCAAGCTACTGTTTATTGTAATCATCTTTTTTACTTTTTTGATTTGTCTAATGAAATTCAAAGAAAATGTAGTCCTTTTTGCGATGAAGAAGGAAGAATCCTTTCTTTCAAGATTTATAATTTTCAATCTCAAAAAGTTGATTTGATAGAGGGAATGTCATTGATTGAAAAATATCTAGAGAACATTGGAGAAGATTTGCGCATAGATTTTATAAAAAAATTAAGAAATGGACAAATCGAAATACACTACCAAGAAGATGAAAGCGAAGAGATTCTAGAAGATGGATTTATGCGTATAAAAAAAGAAATAGAAACATGCAAGAAAGATGAATGGGTAAATATACAAGCACAACCTTCTTCGTTGATTGACGTTAAAAATGAAAAAACAAGTTATCGAATGTTGATGATTCTCTTGCACGAATATATTCATTCCGTTATTTTAGATAAAAAGAAAAATGAGCAGGAAAAAGAAATTTTTCTCCAAGAATTTTATGCTATTTATTTTGAACTTGATTTTTTAAAGTATTTAAGAGAACATGGACTACCACAAGAAGAATATATGAATCATCTTTTTGAACGTTATCAAGCAACAATTATAGACAATCTATCCTTGATAATTTTTTCCTGCTTTCTTTTCAAAAAACAAGAAGAAGGTGTGATTGATCAAGAAAGTTATCATCTTGGAAAAATAAGAACAGATGAAAGGACATACCAATTGGATGCCCAAGTAATTTTGGACAAAGACAAGAAAAATAAACTTGTAAATCCGTCTTCTTATGCGGAATATGTCTTTGGAACAGCGCTTGCTTATTATTTAATCCAAAAAGAAGATGCCACACAAACAAAAAGAGTTATACAAAGTATGAAAGAAGATACAAAGGGAAAAATAGTAGAAGCATTAGGCATTACGTTTTATGAGCTTGAACCTTTCAATTTAAAAAAATCACTCTTTGAAATGAGACAAGAAATTTTAGAAAACACGAAGGAAGAATATAAGCAAGGACACAGATAAAGTTTAGATTAAAACTTCTTTTTTATAAGATCGGGTGTTAGATATTTAAAGATAGTATTTGACAAATAAAGCAAATTGTAGTATAATTTAGCTACGTTAAATGAGAGGGGGAAAAAAGAATGAGTCATTTAACAGAAGAACAAAAAAATATGATAAAGGAATACTTGGTCCAATCCGAGAAGATTATGAGGGAACAGAAAGAATTCAGCGAACAGCTTCCAATGTTTCTTGAGGAATTACAAACGCGACCAGATGCAAAAGAAATGGCCTTAGAGTTTGTAAACATAATTGTAGATGCATATAGAGAAGAAATGCAAAGACAAAGAAAGGCACAAGCTGAGGCACTAATTGAAACAGTTGTAAAAGCAACAGGTACTGATCAAGCAAGACTTGGAGCAGCCGTTGCTCAAGATGAAAGAATTCTAGAAAGAAAAGATAGTCTCCAGTTTCTAGAAAAAGTTGTCCAAGCAAAAGGAGCTGAACAAGTAAGAGTGGGAGCAGCCGTTGCTCTAAATACAAAAATTCTAGAAAGAGAAGATGGAGAATTAAAACTTTGTCCATGGCAAGAACCTTATGTTGCAGAAATGGCAGATGAAATAAAAGCAATTATGGGAAATGATACTGCTGCAAATTCTCAAGAAAATGTAACTCTACAAAAAACAAAACCTTATCAAACTTCTAGAAAATAAAATTATTTAAAAAAGGGAAAACACAAATCATTGCGTTTTCCTTTTTATTAATCTTGGGCCACGTGTTTTTTGTATAAGGGGTGACTCTAACAATTTATCATCGTTTTCTACCTGTGATTCCATAAAACTTTTCTTGAATTGTAATTCTTCTTTAATAAGTGGCTTTTTCTCACGAACCAATTTACTACTATCTTCTTTTGTCATGGAATCATCCATAGCATCTGGTGTTTCAGAACTTTGAATTTTATGATTTAATTTCTGTTTTTCAGTTTCTAATTGTATTCTTACAGCACACGTATCATTGATAGCATTTTCTAATGCAATATCAAAGCATTCTATATTGTTATTGTCCATTTTTCTTTCACTATCATTTGTAGTTTCACTTAATGCCTCATGTTCTAATTCTTTATTGATATTTCTAAAAGCATAAGCATAATCTTTTGCTCTTTTAAAAAGATAACCTCCACAAACGCAGACACCAATTCCAAATGGTGCTAACATACCTAATATACTAGATTGCAATCGAATATTATTTCCAAATTCATTAATCGCCACAAGGGGCAAATCATATGCAAGCATCAATCCCCCGCCGGCAAAGATTGAAAGTATAATGTTTTGAGATTTTTCTCGAATACTCCCAAATCTTTCCTTTAATACCTTTTTTGTTGCAATCGTATCGATATCCCTTTTCTTTTGAGCTAAAATTTCATTATATTTTTCAATATTTAGTTTGAGTTTTTCTATAGAATCACTCTCTTTTTCCATGATGTTATATTCATTAGATATGGAATTTAACACATTTTGTTTTGCTTCTAAATGAGTACATACCCGTTTTAAAACTTTATTTGAACTTTTTAATTTTTCCCTTTCAATTTCATATTTTACAGTTTCTTCTATTATTTCTTTTTGAGAGATAGACTTGGAAAATGCTGCGATTCTTTTTTTAATCCCTTGGCCTTTGAATAAAAGTGTTTCTCCTATGATTCCTATCAAAGCAGGAACAGCAATGGATAATGGCGCAATGAAGTGAATAGGGATGATGCCAGAATTTATTATCATAGGTAATAAAAACATAGTCACGACCCATGATATTACAGACAAGCCTAAACTGATTGTCAATCTCCCTTCAAAAGCATTACGTTGCATGATGTAGATTTTTTCATCTAATCTAGCAATTTTTTTACAATTTTCATTCCATTCTTTTTCTAATCGTTCTTTCGCTTTTAAAAGACTTTGCATAAGAATCTAAACCCTCCTTGATTACATAGTATTGTAGCACAAACCTTTATAAAGAGACAATTTTTTCTTTTCTGTTTAGCGCAAAAAAAGATTTACAAACAACCAAAGCTTTGTTATACTATTGGCGAGTATTTGAAATACTCCTTGCTTACTTTGAGGTAAGCCTTATGTCCAAGAGGAGGTGAAAAGATGAACAAATATGAAATTATGTTTATCGTAAAACCTGACCTAGAAGAAGCTGAAATAAAAAAAACAGCAGAAGCTATGAAGAAGGTTTTAACGGATAAGGGTGCGAAAGTCATAGAAGAAAAAGCCATGGGGCAAAAAGACTTAGCTTATGAAATGAAAAAGTATAAGACAGGATTTTATTTCTTATACGAAATTGAAAATGGAAAAGATGCAATTGATGAATTTTCACGTGTTGCAAGAATCAATGAAAAAATCATTCGTCATTTAGTTGTTAAAAAAGACGAATAAAGAAGGAGTTATCATGAATAAAGTATTTTTAATCGGAAGATTAACAAGAGACCCAGAACTTCGTTATACAGGAAGTAATACGGCAGTTGCCTCTTTTTCTATCGCAGTGAATCGTCCTTTTACAGGGCAAAACGGAGAAAGACAAGCTGATTTTATCAACATAGTTGTGTGGAGAAAGCAGGCAGAAAATGTAAAAAATTACTTGCATCAAGGAAGTCAAGTTGCAATTGATGGAAGAATTCAATCTAGAAGTTATGATGGAAACGATGGAAAACGGCACTATGTGACAGAAGTCGTTGCTGACAATATTGAGTTTATTGGAAGTAAAAGAACAACGGATCAAACTACGATGCCTTCCTCTGAAATGCATGCAGAAGATGCAAATCCATTTTCTAACTTTGAGAAAGAGGAACCACCAGCAACAGATGTATCCGAAAATCCTTTTGCGGATTTTGGGTCAAGCATCGAAATTAATGATGACGAATTACCATTCTAAAAAGGAGGAAATCAGATGGCTGAACATTTTCGTAAGAAGAAAAAAGTTTGCTTGATGTGTACAGGAAAACAAATTGATTATAAAGATGTAGAAACATTAAAAAAGTATATCAATGAAAGAGGAAAAATTTTACCAAGACGTGCTACAGGAAATTGTGCGCGTCATCAAAGATTTGTAGCAGGACAAATTAAGCGAGCTCGTGCAATTGGATTATTACCCTATACAAAATAAGAATAATTGAAAAAATTGTTCTTTTTTTGTTTGGCAGTCAAAGAACAAAGTTACATGCGCATTCATCTGATGGAAGATATAAGATTTTCGCATTTTAAAAGCGATTGGGATAAAGTATCTAGAAAAATAATAGCTTATTCCGTGCTTTTTCTTTAAAAAAAAAGAACTTTATAGTATAATAAAATCAGCTTGAACAAGGAGGCTATCTATGAAAATTGTTGAAGAAAAAAGAAAGATTGATAAAAAGATAAAAAACGCAAAAACAATTTTTATTATGGCACATAAAGATTTAGATTTAGATGCTTTAGGAAGTTCGATAGGACTTTACTCTATTCTAGATAAAAGAAAGAAAAACTGTTTTTTAATTATTGATGATAAAAAAAATGAACAAGGTGTTGCGAAAGTGTTACAAGAATTAGATGGGTGCCTTCCTATCATAAAAGGAGATAGTATGCAAGATTATCTTTATCCTAGACTGCAGAAAAATCTTCTTTTAATCGTAGATACAAATAAAAAGGAACTCTTGCAAAATGAAACCGTTCTTCGTTATTTTGATGCGGATCAAGTGATCGTTATAGACCATCATGATAAGGGAAAAGGCTCTATTTCTGCTGCGCTAGAAATCATTGACCAAGATGTTTCTAGTACCTGTGAAATGATTGCGAATTTAATCGAATTATATCAAGTTGAATTAGATCCATATTACAGTACGCTCGTTCTTTCAGGTATTGTTTTAGATACGAACAATTTTACATTAAAAACGACAGAAGATACCTATTATGCAGCTTATTTTTTAACCAATCAAGGCGCCTCTCCTAAAAAAGTTCAGTATTTACTGCGCCAAGATATAAAAGAATATATCGAGCGCCAAAAGCTCATTTCAAATCTTGAAACAATCCATAAAACCATTGCAATTTCAAAGGGAAGTTCCTATACTATTTATAGACGAGAAGACTTGGCAAGAATTGCAGATACCCTTCTTTTCTTTAATGATATAGAAACCACTTTTGTGCTTGGAAAAATAAAAGATGCGACAATTGGAATCAGTGGTCGTAGTCTTGGAAAAGTAAACGTTGGTAAGATTCTTTCTCACTTTGGTGGTGGAGGAGATGAAAACGGAGGTGCTGCGAAAGTCAAGGGCACATCCATTGGAAAAGTAGAAACAGAACTAAAAAAGCTCTTGAAAGAACAGGAGGAAGACTAATGCAAGTTATTTTTATAAAAGATTTAAAAGGACAAGGAAAAAAAGGAGAAATTAAAACAGTAAAAGACGGTTATGCAGAAAACTTTTTAATCAAAAAAGGATATGCTGTTGTAGCCAATGAAAAAAATAGAGCGCAATTGAGGCAAGAAGTCAAGGACAAAGAAGAAGAACGAAAACAAAAAATAAAAGAGGCTGAAATGCTTAAGAAAAAACTGGAAACAGAAAAGCTGACCTTTCAAGTCAAAACAGGACAAGGGGATAAGGTGTTTGGGAGTGTTAGCATCAAGCAGATAAAAGAAGAATTATCGAAAAGAGGCTATCCATTTGATAAAACGCAAATCAAGCCAATCACATCCTTATCTAGTTTAGGATTTCATGAAATAGAAGTAATCCTTTACCAAAACATAAAAGCCAAAATAAGTGTTCATTTAGTTAAGTAGGAGGAGTTTATGGCACTACGAGAATTACCATACAATTTAGAAGCAGAAGAAAGTGTCTTAGGTGCATGTTTTTTATCCAAAGAAGCCCTTAACACAGCAGTAGAAACTCTCGAAGAGGATTCTTTTTATGATGCCAAAAATGCGAGAATATTTAAAGCGCTTACGAACCTCGTAGATCAAAAAATTCCAGTGGATTTGACAACAGTCACGAGTGAACTTCAAAATAAAAATTTATTAGAAGAAGCTGGAGGCGTTCCTTATTTAACGGAAGTGGTTAATTTTGTTCCTACAAGCGTGAATGTTTCTTATTATATAAAAGAGGTTGAGGATAAAGCAATTCTTAGAAAATTAATTGAAACAGCGACCAATATAGCAACATCTGGCTATAATAAAGAGGATAATATTAACGAAACGTTAGATGAAGCAGAACGTAAGATCTTATCGCTTTCCAAAAACAGAAAAACCTCTGAATTTCGTTCTATACAGGAAGTTTTAGTCAAAACCCAAAGCAACCTAGAGCGACTTGCATCTTCTCAAGGAGATGTGACAGGATTGCCGACGGGATGGTACGACTTAGACAAGTTAACTTCCGGTCTTCATGAAAACGAGTTCATTATTATCGCAGCTCGTCCTGCAATGGGAAAAACAGCTTTTGCCTTAAATCTTGCCACCAATGTAGCAATGAATACAAATCAGACCGTTGCTGTCTTTACATTAGAAATGGGTGCAGAACAAATCGCAAATCGTATTTTATCTTCTTTAGGTCAAATTGAAGGTTATAAACTGCGAACAGGGAAACTATTAAATAACGATTGGAAACGAATCAATGAAGCTATGAGTCAACTTGAAAATGCCTCTCTTTATATAGATGATACACCAGGAATTAGTATTGGAGAAATTCGGGCAAAGTGTAGAAGACTATCTGCCAGCAAAGAGGGGTTAGGGCTTGTCGTTATCGATTACTTACAGTTAATTTCAGGAGGAAAAAATTATGGTAGTAATCGACAACAAGAAGTCGCAGATATTTCTCGTAGCTTAAAAACACTTGCCATGGAATTAAAAATTCCGATTGTCGCACTCGCACAACTTTCGCGTGCTGTAGAAGGGCGTGAGGATAAGCGCCCTATGATGAGTGATTTGCGAGAATCCGGTTCTATTGAACAAGATGCAGATATTGTCGGCTTTTTATATCGTGAGGATTACTATCAAAAAGAAAAAAAATTAAATGACAATAACAGCATCAGTGAATTGATCATTGGGAAACACAGAAATGGATCGACTGCTACGATTGAACTATTATTTAAAAAAGACACGAGTACGTTTCTTAATTTGACCAAGGATAAAAGGGAGGAAGAAGTATGAATCTAAAATCAATGATTCAAATTGCATTATCTGGGTTCCTTGCAGGACTTCTTGTTTTTTCTTGTTCTACAGAAAGAAATACGGAACCTCACCAAGTATACCGTGTGTATTTAAAAGGAAAATCTATCGGATTGATTGAATCTAAACAAGCACTCGAAGACTATATTGATCAAGAACAAAAAGATTTAAAAGAAAAGTATCATGTGGATAAAGTCTATACACCGGAAGATTTGGATATTATAAAAGAAATTACGTATGATGAAAAAATTACAAGTACGGAAAGAATCTATAATGAAATCAAAAACATAACGCCCTTTACAATCAATGGTTATAGTATTATTATTAAGGGAATTGAAGATCAAAACGAAGATGGAAAAAAGGTTACCACCAAAGATAAAACGATTTATGTGTTGAATAAAGATATCTTTAAGAAGGCCGTAGACAATACCATTCGTTCCTTTATTGATGGTGATGCTTATGATGCATATTTAAATGATACACAGCAAGAAATTAAAGAAACAGGTAGCATGATTGAAAATGTCTATATAAAAAACAAAATTTTAATTCGAAAGCAAAACATACCAACTAATGAAATGATATACCAAACGACCGAAGATTTATCCAAGTATCTGATGTTTGGCACGTTGGATGAACAAAAGAAGTATATTGTACAGGAAGGGGATACCATTAGTGATGTTTCCTTTAACAATAAAATTTCAAATGAAGAGTTTCTCGTTGCAAATCCTCAGTTTCAAGATGAAAACAGTCTCCTTTTTCCAGGACAAGAGGTCACTTTGGGTATCTTACAACCACAATTTAGTTTGGTAGAAGAAGATCATGTGGTTGAACTACAGGATATCAAATATACAAGAGAAGTTCGTTAT
Source organism: uncultured Bacilli bacterium (assembly GCA_947627225.1). GTDB lineage: Bacteria > Bacillota_I > Bacilli_A > RF39 > UBA660 > CANQVB01. Next base: position 22,962 of record CANQVB010000004.1, on the reverse strand, counting down.
GATAATAATTTGTTGATTGGCACTACCAACGTTGTTCAAGAAGGACAAGATGGAGTTTCCAAAGTGACAAGAAAAACACAGAAAATAAATGGGCAGATGACCTCTACCGTTACTGTGGCGACAGAAGAAATGAAACCCGCTATTAACGAGATTGTTGTACGTGGTGGAAGAGAAAGCGAAATTGGAGATGCGGGATATTGGGCATGGCCAACAAAAACCCCATATACGCTTTCTTCAGGATTTGGTTACCGTTGGGGAACTTTGCATGATGGGCAGGATATTGCTGGTTGTGGATATGGATCTCCTATTTACGCTGCCAACAATGGAGTTGTTGTAGAAACAGGAAATAAATGGCCGAATGGAATTTATGCGATCATTAATCACAATAATGGATATTATACGATTTATGCGCATATGTCTGCTTTGTATGTACAAAAAGGAGAAGTTGTATCGATGAGTCAAGTAATCGGTGCCATGGGTCAAACAGGATTTGCCACAGGTGTTCATTTGCATTTTGGGGTATGGAAAGGGTACCCTTACTATGGGGGCGTAGCCATCAACCCTCTAAGCTTATACTAACATGAAAATTCAGTCTTTTGCTTCCGGTTCCAGAGGGAATTGCACGTATATAGAAGGAAAGCATGCAAGAATTTTGATTGATGTTGGCATTTCCTATCATAAAATTTTAGCGTGTTTACAAAAGAATTGTGTAAGTCTAGACGATTTAGATGGCATTTTAATTACACATACCCATGCGGATCACGTTGCAGGATTAAGAGTTCTTGCGAAACATATTTCTACTAAAATTTATATTCAAGAGGGAATGTATGAAGCACTTAAGGATATCCTTTCTCAAAATCAAATTGCCTTTTTTGAAAAAGAAATAGAAATAAATGGACTCCATATTACAGCTTTTCCAACGAGTCATGATGTAAGACCATCTTGTGGATTTTTAATCGAAGAAGAAAAGAAAAGTCTTGTATATGTTACTGATACAGGATATTTAAAGGAGCGCTATTTAAAAGAATTAGAAAACAAAAATCTTTATTTTATTGAAGCAAATCATGATGAACAGATGTTGATGAATGGAAAGTACCATTATCAGTTGAAACAGCGCATTTTGGGAGATCAAGGACATTTATCCAACCATTTGGCAGCAAGATATTTGAAAAAGATGGTTGGAGATAATACGAAATGTGTAATTTTAGCACATTTAAGTGAAGATAATAATACAGAAACGCTTGCCTTAGAAGTCGTTTCAAAAGAATTACAAACCACGTCCTTTTCTCCTTCTGTTTGTATTGCAAAACAAAATGAAGAAACAGAGTTGATTGAGGTATAGTATGAAAATGATTTGTGTGGGAAAATTAAAAGAACCGTATCTGAGAGATGCTTTAGAAGAATACAAAAAAAGATTAGGAAAATATTGTAAATTAGAAATCATTGAAATCATGGATTCTTCTTATCGTGAAAAAGAGAAAACGTTAAAAGAAGAAGGGGAACGAATTTTAAAGCATATTCAGGAGAAAGAGTTTGTAATCACACTTGAAGTGGAAGGGATGATGTTAGATTCTCTTTCTTTTGCAGAAAATCTTAGGCAAAAGGAACAGTATGGGCCAATCACATTTGTAATTGGTGGGAGTGAAGGCTTGTCTAATGCTGTGAAAGAAAGAAGTAATCAACACCTTTCTTTTTCTAAAATGACCTTTCCACATCAATTGTTTAGAATTCTTCTATTAGAACAAATTTATCGCAGTTATAAAATAAGAAATCATGAATCTTATCATAAATAAAACTTTGTAAAACATCTATAATAAAAAGTAGAGATATAAGAAAAGATATGGTAAGATAAAAATAGGAGATGATCAAATTGAAAAAGAAATGTTTTATCTTATGTCTTTTCATCTTATTTTTCACTACAGGCTGTGTAAAAATGAATCTTTCGATGACTATTAATGCTGATAAAAGTATGGATTTTATCATGATAGAAGCCATTGATCAGTCTTTATTTGAAAGCGAGGAATTTCAAGAGACAACCAATGAAAAGATGATTGAAAAATTAAAACGGGCAGGATTTCAAATCGAAAACTATTATGAAGAAGGAAAAAGAGGGTATCAAATTACCAAGCATTTCAAAAACATTGATGATGTTAGTACGCGTGAAGAACTGGTTGCTGATTTAGGGTTAGAAAATTTGGCAGAAGTAGGAATGCTATTTCAAGTAAAACCTGGCTTTTTGAAAAATCAATACCAAGCAAAGTTTACCACACAAGAGCAAAATCTTTTGATAGGAGATGCGCAAACGGAAAACACAGAAGATGATTTTTCTGATTTAAAAGAACAATTAGAAATTCAGTTTTCGGTAAAACTTCCACATAAACCTCTGACAGCGAATGCAAGTATTACAGAAGAAAATGGAAAAATGCTGACTTGGAATTTATTAGACATGCAAGAAGATAACATTGCGTTTTCCTTTGAACTTTATAATCTTGAAACAGTGATATTCATAATTATCGGAGGAATCTTTTTCCTAATCCTTCTTTTTGCCTTATTTCATATACTAATAAGACCAAAGAAAAAAAGAATTTTACCAGAGTTTTCAGAGAATTCCTCTTTTTCAAATTCAAACTTTTAAAACAAAATTAGGAAGTGTGACTGTATGAAAGCGGATTTACATAATCATACCAAAAATTCAGATGGTAGTTTATCTGTATCAAACCTTGCGCTATTAAAAAAGCAAGAAGGTTTTGATTTGATTGCCATCACAGATCATGACAGTATAAAAGGTGCTAGAGAAATAACCAAAAATTTGAAAATTCCAGTTTTACTCGGCATAGAGCTTTCTACTTATTACAAACAGGAAAACATTCATTTGCTAGGATATTTTAAAGGAAATCAACTTCCATCTCAAGAATTTCAAACTTTTTTGCATACATTAGAAGAAGATCGAAAAAAAAGAGTTCATAAAATAATAGCCCTATTAAAAAAACATGGCATTGAGATTTCGGATCAAGATGTAGAAAAATATGCAGACGGTGCCATTGCAAGACCGCATGTTGCGAAGGCAATTTTAGAAAAATATGCATTTACATGGGAAGAAATATTTGAAAAATACATAGGTGATGATGCGCCTTGTTATGTGCCAACAAAAAATCTTTCTTTAGAGGAGGCCATTGCCTTATTACATAAAAATAATGCACTCGCAATTCTAGCACACCCACACTATATTTTAAAAAGTAAGTTGGAAGAGTTCATTCCGTTAGGTGTGGATGGAATAGAAGTGTTTTATCCTACAATAGACGATAAAACAAGAAAAAAACTCCTTCGCTTTGCCAAAAAACATGCGCTACTCATCACAGGTGGAAGTGATTTTCACGACAAAGACCAAACAAAAAGACACGAAGCACTTTATCCGTATGGGATAGAGGATATGTATTTAGAACCGTTTTTAAAAAAGTTGGAAGTGATGATTGATGATTGGAAATAGTTGGGATTTATATTTGGAAAAGGAGTTTCAAAAAGAATATTTTAAAGCGCTTCTTACCTTCGTAAATGAAGCTTATAAAGAGAGGAAAATATATCCTCCAAAAAATGAAATTTTTAATGCTTTTCGTTATACGCCCTATGAAAAAGTTAAGGTTGTGATTTTAGGGCAGGATCCATACCATGGAGAAGGCCAAGCACAAGGCTTATCTTTTTCTGTAAGAGATACTGTCAATAAGCCGCCTTCCCTCCAAAATATCTTGAAAGAGTTAGAAGAAGATGTAGGTATTCCTTTTCCCCAAAAAAACAGCTTAATTCCCTGGACAAAACAAGGTGTTATGCTTCTAAACAGCGTTTTAACAGTAGAAGAAAACAAACCAACCTCTCATAAAGATAAAGGTTGGGAAAGATTTACAGATGAAGTGATTCGGATTTTAAATCAAAAGGAAGAACCCATTGTTTTTATTCTTTGGGGAAGCTATGCAAGAGCTAAGAAGGAATTGCTTACCAATCCAAACCACATGATTATTGAATCTGCACATCCGTCTCCTTTTTCTGCATATCATGGTTTTTTTGGAAGTAAGCCTTTTTCAAGAGCGAATTTGTTTTTAAAAGAGCAGGGACTTGAAGAAATTGATTGGAACATAGAGTAAAAATGCAGTTGACATAAAAATTTTGACAAAAATACATTTGTTAGATAGAATATAAATGAAAGTAGAAAGGGAGTGCTTTACGTAGATGAAAAAGAAAAGTGGGCTCATTGTTTCTGATGAATTGCAGGAAAAAGGGAATATTCCTGTTAGAAAAATTATTATTATTATTTTATTAATCCTAGCAATTGGCATTTTTATTTACATAATCACACAAGGAAAAACACAAGGGAAAACAAGCGGACAACCTGTAAAATATGAAAGTGGTGTACTTTATGGAGATGTAAATGGAGACAATCAAGTCAATTCACAGGATGCGTTAGAGATTTTAAAACAGATAGCCGAAGAAAAAGAAGATTTTCTAGATAAAAAGTTAAAAGTTGCGGATGTTGATGGCACTGGTGAGGTCGATCAGATCGATGTACAACTCATTTTAAAGAAGAGTAGTGGCCTTTTAAAAAAATTTCCAATCGAAGAAGGAAAGTATGGATTTAAAGCTGGAGATGTGAATCAAGATACGAAAATCACGAGTCAAGATGCGCTCTTAATCCAAAAATATATTGGGAAGGAGAAGAGTCTTACTGTTTATCAGCAAGTATTAGCGGATGTATCGGGAAATGGAACAATTACTGAATTAGATGCAGAGTTAATATTACAATATGCAAGTAAAAAAATTAAATCATTCCCAGTCATAGATCCTAAGGTAAAATATTATACCATAGGAGATGTTGATCAAAATGATAAAATAACGAAAGAAGATGCCCTTTTAATTGAACAATATTTAGGTGGAAAAGAGAATCTATCAGAAATTCAATTGCTTGCGGCAGATGTCAATGAAGATGGCAAAATAACCGAAGAGGATGCCCAAAAGGTTTTAGAAATCTGTGCTGGATTATCACCAGCTCCAGAAACACAGAATCCTTCCATAGGAACAGAAAATGAAACAACAAATTCCAATAACACTTCAAATCAAAACAGTACACAATCCCAACAACCGCCTGCAACGCAAGAGGTACCAACAACCCCTTCCACACCTAGTGTTCCCTTCATCTATGGAGATGTGAACGAAGATGGAAATGTAACCGCAGAGGACGCTTCGTTAATATTAAAATTTCAGAATGGGTCAATCACTTTAAGCGATATTCAAAAGCAAAAAGCAGATGTAACAGGAGAAGGAGCAGTAAACGCGTTGGATGTAGAGTTGATTTTAAGATACGCAGCAAGGAGAATTTCTGAATTACACCCAGGCGCACATTATTATACATTGGGAGATGTCAATGAAAACGGAAGAATAGATATTCAAGATGTACAATTGGTGCAACAAAGTATTGCCAAACTAACTACGCTCAATGAAGTACAGAAAAAAGCAGCAGATTACAATCAGGATGGTGCTATCACAGCAGATGATGCACTTCTAATCCTTAAAAATGTAAAATAGAAAGTCATATTTAAAGATGAAAGACAACATGAAGAAGATTAGTATTTGATGAAAGTCTATCCAATATTAATCTTTTTATTTTGTTTGCTGTTCAGTTTGTTATGAAACTGTAATTTTAAATGAGAAGAGTCTTGTGCTTTCTTTTCTATTTTGATAGTTGTATTCCGTTTTTGCAGTCGTTATTTTCCAAGCAAAATAAGGTTGACAAACAAGAAAAAGTTTGTTATTTTATAGATGAACACAACGGTTGTGTTTTTCTTTTGAAAGAAACCAAAGAAAAGGAAGCGAAAAAATGGCCCAAGTAGAAAAAAGCAAAACATTTAAAGAATTGAAAACAAAAGAGGAGAAAAAGATGCCTGTTTCTCCAAGAAAACCAGTAGAAAAGAAAAAAAAAGAAAGCCAAAAGAAAAGAGAAGAAAAGAAAAGTTTGAAAGACAAACTATTTAGTTTCTTTCACGGTGTAAAAACAGAAGCGAAAAGAGTTCACTGGCCAACTAAAAAAGAACTACTCAAATATTCAGTGACTTCCATAGCCTTTATTCTTTTCTTTGCAGTATTCTTCTATGTGATTGATGTCGTATTTGCACTGGTGCATTCATTAATAAAGTAGAAAGGTGAAAAAAATGGAAAAACAATGGTTTGTAGTGAATACATATTCAGGACATGAAAACAAAGTCAAAGAAAAACTTGAGATGCGTGCAGAGTCTATGGGCATGCAAGACTATATTTTTCGTGTTGTCGTTCCTGAACAAGAGGAAATTGAAGTAAAAGATGGTGTGACTAAGAAAAAAGTCAAAAAAATGTTCCCAGGATACATTTTAGTAGAAATGATTATGACGGATGAGGCCTGGTACGTTGTAAGAAATACACCCGGAGTTACAGGATTTATTGGATCATCTGGAAAAGGAGCAAAACCAACACCACTTCAACCTTATGAAGTAGATAAAGTGCTCGGAAATATGGGAATTAGTAGAATGGATATTGATGTGGACTTAAAGGAAGGTGCCAAAGTAAAAATTATTGCAGGGCCTTTTCAAGGTATGTTTGGAATCGTGGATTCTATGGATTTACCAAGTCAGAAAATTTCTCTTCTCGTGGACTTGTTTGGGCAAGAAACTTCTGTAGAAGTAGAGTTAAGCCAAATTGAAAAAGCATAAAATAGTTGCGAGATAAGAAAAAATATGCTATTATTTAAGGGCTATATTGATATAATATAGATAGTTAAGTGGGAGGCACAAGCTTTATTATAGCGGACAAAAGCTGTTTGAACCACTCGCGAAACATGAAAGAAAGGATGTGTTTTTCGTGGCAAAAGAAGTCGTAAAGAAGATTAAATTACAAATTCCAGCTGGAAAAGCAACCCCAGCACCACCTGTTGGTACTGTACTTGGACCTGCAGGAATTAACCTACAAGAGTTTTGTACCAAGTATAATGATGCAACAAGAGAACAAATGGGAGATATCATTCCAGTTGAAATTTCTGTTTATGAAGATAGAAGTTTTGACTTTGTAATCAAAACTCCACCTGTTAGTTTCTTGTTAAAGAAGTATGCCAAGATTCAAAAAGGTTCTGTCAAAGGATCAAATGAAATCGTTGCTACTCTTACGCAAGAACAAATCCGTGAAATTGCAGAAATTAAACTCAAGGACTTAAATTGCTATACTGTAGAAGAAGCAATGAAAGTGGTAGAAGGAACTGCAAGAAACATGGGAATTGCCGTAAAAGGTATGGAAGCAAGTACAACTTCCGAAGAATAAACGTAAATTTGTACAGACACATATAGGGAAACCTATGTGGTAGGATACTGTCCGCAAAAACAACAAAGAATTGCAAGATGAAACCACATAAGGAGGAAAAAGAAAATGAAAAAAAGAAGTAAAAAATACCAAGAAGCGCTTGCTAAGGTAGAAAAGAATAAGCTTTATGCCAAAGAAGAAGCTGTTCGTCTTGTCAAAGAAACAGCACTCGCCTCTTTTGATTCTTCAATTGAAGTTGCAATGCGTCTAAACCTCGATACAAAGAAAGCAGATCAACAATTAAGAGGTGCTATTGTTCTTCCAAAAGGAACAGGGAAAGAAGTAAGAGTTCTTGTTATTGCAAGAGGAGAGCAAGCAAAAGCAGCGAAAGAAGCTGGTGCAGATTATGTAGGAGATACAGATATCTTAGAGAAAATCGAAAAAGAAAACTGGTTTGAATTTGATACCATGATCGCAACACCTGATATGATGCCACTTCTTGGAAAATTAGGTCGTGTTTTAGGACCTAAGGGATTGATGCCAAATCCAAAAACAGGAACCGTTACAATGGATGTTGCGAAGGCAGTTGAAGAAGCTAAAGCTGGACGTGTAGAATATAGAACAGATAGCTTTGGAAATGTACATGGAATGATTGGAAAAGCAAGTTTTAAGGAAGCAGATTTATTGGAAAACTTAAATGCATTCGTTGCCCAAATCTTAAAAGTAAAGCCAACAACAGTGAAGGGTGAGTATGTTAAAAACATTTCCATCTCATCAACCATGGGACCTGGAATTAAGATTTTAACGAATACTTTTGACAAATAAAAAAGAATTCGTTATAATAACAATTGATTTGAGCGCCATAGACAGTAGGTCGTAGAAAACTACAGAAATCCTACCGAGGCCGAAAGGACACTTTTCAAAAATAAACGGAAAGAAAGGTTCTTAGGCTTCTAAGAACCTTTTTTATGGGTCTCAAATAAGAAGGAGGAGAGATATGGCAAGTGCAAAAGCTTTAGAAGCAAAACAAAAAATCATCGATGAAATTAAAGGACATGTAGAAGCAAGCAATAGTATTGTTTTGTTTGACTATCGTGGTATCACGGATGAAGAAGCAAAGGCATTACGTCGTGCTTTAAAAGATGCCGGTGCTGGTTACAAAATCTACAAGAATACCTTGATGTCTCGTGCTTTTGATGATTTGAAAATGGATATGAAAGAAGCTTTAACAGGACCAAGTGCCTTCGCGTATAGCGAAGATCAGATTGCGCCCATTAAAGTACTTTCTGAATTTGCCAAAGACCATCCTGCTTTAATTCTTAAAGTTGGATTAGTCGATGGAGAAAAAGCAGATGCAAGCAAATTAAAAGAGTATGCAACCATTCCATCAAGAGATGGCTTACTTACCATGTTAGCAGGTGGAATGATTGGTCTTGTACGTGACTTATCTATTTGCTTAGATTTGTATGCACAACAAAAAGAAGAAAAATAAGATTTAGCAAAAAAGAAGGAGGAGATTAGAATGGCTAAATTAACAAAAGACGAATTTATTAGTGCTTTAAAAGAAATGAATCTTTTAGAAATTAAAGAATTAGTAGACGCTATGAAAGAGGAATTTGGAGTAGATCCAAGTGCAGTTGCAGTTGCTGCTCCAGCAGCAGGAGGAGAAAGCGCAGATGCTGCCCCAGCTACTGTATCTATTTCTATTTCAGATGCTGGTGCTGCTAAAGTTGCTGTTATTAAAGTAGTTCGTGAAATTACTGGTTTAGGATTAAAAGAATCTAAAGATTTAGTTGATAACGCAGGAACACCAATTAAAGAAAACATCACTATGGAAGAAGCAAACGAAATTAAAGCACAACTTGAAGAAGCTGGCGCTACTGTTGAAATTAAGTAGACAAAAGAAAAATATCCACAGGAATTGTGGATTTTTTGTTTTAAAACCATTTGTTGTGGATAAAGTGCAGATTGGAAAGGAACTTCTAAGTGCCAAACCTTGACATTTAAAACAATTATGATAATATATGAAGCAATTTAAAGAAAGGGAAGATAGTATGGGAAAAATAAGTATTTATAAAAATCAGGTGAATGAATCAAATATTAACTCTGCTTTGTTCTTGCAATATATTCAAACCTATGGATTTGATCCAGATAATTACTTATACATATTAGAGTTATTTCAATCTGCAAAAGAATCAATTTCACAATTTTTAAAGCCATATAGACAATATTTATTATCAAGGAAAGTAAAATATGATGAATTAGAACAGTTGGGTATTGATGGAGCATATGGTTACATCAATGAAGATGGAATATTGGTTCCAAAAACTCATTTTAATGATGATCAATTTTTATATACACCAACCAAAAGGTTATATACCCCACATAGTTATAGTTGTCCAACAATGGATGATTTTGATGTAATTATAGCAAATGGAATTTCACCTTATATGAATAATACGGCTAATTTTAGTCAAGATAAATATTTAGGCTTTTGTATGGATGATACTGATAAAAATTTAGATATTTCAGTTAAAAGATATGAGAAATTAGTTGATTTAATAAATAAAAAAAGTAGAGATGAATATGTTTTAGAGCACGATCGAATATCTTCAGAGGGTAAAGAATTGTGCCTTATAAGAAAAAGCTCGTCGTTTAATACTTTTAAGTAGCAAAATAATGAATAAAATGATTGCTACTTTTTTGTTTTCTTTGGAGAATGTATTTAGTGATTGATTCTTAATCATTTATTTTTGGAAAAAGTTATAGATAACTTTCTCAACTGCACCAGATGGATACAAAAACTAGGATTTGCGTTTGATTTTAGTTGACGGAATACCATTTTTGGTGTATTATACAAGTACGAAAGGAGACAACGATTCATAAAATTTGAAGAGTTGTCTTTTCTTAGTCTTGGAGTGATGAAATGAGTCAGTATTTTGAAAATGATTCAAAGTTAAAAAGTAAAATAAAAAAGACGAAAACAAAAGTTTTGAATAGAGAATTTACCTTTTATACGGATAATGGTGTCTTTGCAAAAAAAGGTCTTGATTTTGGGAGTCGTCTTCTTTTGGAAGAGGTCAGGGAAGAAGATATCAAAACACCATTTCTAGACGTTGGTTGTGGGGTTGGAGTTCTTGGAATTATCCTCAATAATGTATATGGGGTATCTGGAGATTTGGTAGATGTAAATCATAGAGCCCTACATCTTGCTACTAGAAATAGTAAAGAAAACGAATGTGTAGGTTTATCCATCTTTGAAAGCAACTGTTATCAAAATATAAAACGGAAGTATAACCTAATTCTTACCAATCCACCCATACGAGCAGGGAAGAAAGTGGTCTATGAAATTTTAGAAGGGGCTAAAGATTACTTGGAACAAGAAGGAAGTCTTTACTTTGTAGTTCGAAAAGAACAAGGTGCCAAAACGATAATTTCCGACATGGAAAAAAGGTATGATGTAACTATTCTAGCAAGAAAAAAAGGTTTTTTTATCGTGAAATGCAAAAATAGATTGACTTGTTGATGCTTTTATGCTATTAATATAAATTGGCAACGTATTATTTTTAAAAATAAAAAAAGCAAAAAAATTTGGTATAGGGGTGAACTTTGTGGCATTTAAAATCGTTGATTGTGGAGCACATCGCAAAAGAAGAAATTATTCAAAAATTAAAAATACGTATGAACTAAAGGATTTACTAGAAATCCAAAAAAAATCTTATGATTGGTTTGTTACAACTGGAATCAAAGAAGTCTTTGAAGATTTATTTCCAGTGGAGAATTTTTCAGGAACACTTTCTTTAGAGTTTGGAGATTATCACTTTGATGAACCTAGATATTCTATCAAAGAAAGTAAGGATCGAGAGACTACTTTTTCTGCACCTTTAAAAGTGGAAGTACGTCTTTTTAATCGTGAAACAGGAGAAGTCAAAGAGCAAGAAATTTTTATGGGCGATATGCCAATTATGACAGATAGCGGAACATTTGTTATTAATGGGGCAGAACGTGTTATTGTATCTCAGTTGGTTCGTTCTCCAAGTGTGTACTTTAATCATGAAATGGATAAGAATGGTCGAGAATTAATTACTTCTCAAATTATTCCAACAAGAGGTACTTGGCTTGAATACGAAACAGACGCAAGGGATGTGATGTATGTTCGAATTGATCGTACTAGAAAAGTTGCTTTGACAACGCTTTTGCGTGCGTTTGGACTTTCTAGTGATGATGAGATTAAAAAAGTATTTGGAACAGATGATTATATAGAAAATACAATCGCCAAAGACAGTACTAAAAATACAGATGAAGCTTTGATTGAAATCTATGAAAAGTTAAGACCAGGAGAGCCTGCAACGCTAGATTCTTCAAAGAACCAAATCATTACGAGATTCTTTGATGAATTTCGCTACGATTTAGCAAAGGTTGGACGCTATAAATTTAATCGTAAATTAAATATTTGTGATCGCTTACTCAATCAAACACTGGCAGAAGATATTAAAGTAGATAAAGAAGTTGTCGTTTCAAAGGGAACTTTGATTACCAAAGAGGTTTTAGAGCAATTACGTCCGATTTTTGCTTCTGGATATGGAATGAAAGAACTTCCTATTAATGAAGAGTTAGATACTTATAATCGGGTTCAACAAGTCATGATTGTAGATCCAAAAGATAAGAAAAAGAAACTGGTTGTGATTGGAAATGACCAATCTATCGATGTAAAACGGTTAACAATCAGTGATGTTTATGCCTCTGTTTCTTATTACTTAAACTTACTACATGGTGTTGGAAACTTTGATGAAATTGATCACTTAGGAAATAGACGAATTCGCCAAGTGGGAGAACTTTTACAAAATCAATTCCGCATTGGAGTTTCTCGGATGGAACGTGTTATTCGTGAACGGATGACCACGCAAGAAATGGAAGAAGTAACACCAAAAACGTTAATTAATATTCGCCCTGTCACAGCAGCGATGAAAGAATTTTTTGGAAGCAGTCAGCTTTCTCAATTCATGGACCAGACAAATCCAATTGCAGAACTAACCAATAAACGTCGTTTATCAGCACTTGGACCAGGAGGACTTTCAAGAGATCGTGCGGGGGTTGAAGTACGTGATGTAAACACCTCACACTATGGTCGAATCTGTCCAATTGAATCTCCAGAAGGACCAAACATTGGACTGATTACCTCTCTTGCAAGTTATGCCAAGATTGATGAATACGGCTTTATCATGACGCCTTACCGAAAAGTAGTCGATTGTAAAATCACAGATGATGTGGAATACTTAACAGCAGATGAAGAACAAGACTTTATTATTTCACAGTCTACTGTGGATACAGATGATGACAATAAAATTGTACAAGAAAGAGTCAATGCGAGATTTCGTGGTGAAAACATTTTAGCAAAACCAGAACAAGTTGACTATATAGATGTCAGTCCACAACAAGTTGTATCGATTACAACAAGTTGTATTCCATTCCTAGAGCATGATGATGCAACACGTGCTTTGATGGGTGCCAACATGCAACGGCAAGCTATGCCACTATTAAAAACAGAAGCACCTTATGTGGGAACTGGTGTTGAGTTCATCGCTGCTAAAGATTCTGGAGTTGAAATTGTCGCCAAAGCAGATGGAATCGTAGAATATGTGGATGCCAAGAAGATTATCGTTAAAAATAAAGGTGGCAAAGATACATATTATCTTGCAAATTTTGAACTTGCAAACTCAGGAATTTGTAATCACCAAAGACCAATCGTTAAAGTTGGGGATAAAGTGGTTGCGAACGAGACCATTCTTGCGGATGGAAACAGTACGGATAAAGGTGAACTTGCACTTGGTAAAAACGTAGTGGTTGCCTTCATGACATTTGATGGATATAACTATGAAGATGCGGTTATCTTAAATGAAAACCTAGTCAAAGATGATAAATATACTTCTTTGCACTTAGAAGATTATGAGATGCAATGTCGTGAGACAAAACTAGGACCAGAAGAAATTACAAGAGATATTCCAAACGTCAGTGAAGAAGCGCGTAAAAACTTGGATGAAAACGGAATTGTTACCATTGGTACGGAAGTTAAAGAAGGAGATATCTTAGTTGGAAAAGTAACGCCAAAAGGAATGGCAGAACTTACATCCGAAGAAAAACTACTTCATGCTATCTTTGGAGAAAAGACACGTGAGGTGCGTGATACATCCCTTCGTGTTCCTCATGGTGGGGATGGAATTGTTCACGATATTAAGATTTATTCAAGAAAAGATAATGATGAACTTCCTGCAGGGGTATCTAAAGTCATTCGTGTCTATATTATTCAGAAAAGAAAAATTCAAGTTGGAGATAAAATGTCAGGACGACATGGAAACAAAGGTGTTATCTCTCTTATTCTTCCACAAGAAGATATGCCATACTTACCAGATGGAACGCCAGTTGATATCATGTTAAATCCACAAGGTGTACCATCTCGTATGAACCTTGGACAAATTCTTGAAATTCACATGGGAATGGCTGCTAAGAAACTGGGTGTTCATATCGCAACACCAGTCTTCGACGGTGCCCACATCAGTGATATTGAAGAAATGATGGAAGAAGCCGGTATGGATAAAGATGGAAAAACAATTCTTTACAACGGTCGTACCGGAGAGCCATTTGATAACCGAATTGCAGTAGGTGTTATGTACATGATTAAACTACACCACATGGTTGATGATAAACTGCATGCAAGAAGTACAGGACCTTATTCTCTTGTAACCCAACAACCACTTGGTGGTAAAGCCCAATTTGGTGGACAGCGTTTTGGAGAAATGGAAGTTTGGGCGCTTTATGCATATGGTGCTGCCCATACCTTACAAGAAATCTTAACGGTTAAATCAGATGATGTCATTGGTCGTGTTAAAGTTTATGAAGCCATTGTAAAAGGCCAAGAAATTAACCAAGCAGGGGTACCGGAATCCTTTAGAGTCTTGATGAAAGAATTCCAAGCGCTTGGACTTGATATTTCTGTAATCAACGATAGCGGTGAAACTGTGGAACTCAAGCAAATGGAAGAAGAGGAAGATGAACAAAAAGATGATTTTTCTGAAGTAGAAGTAACGCCTGTTACGATTCCACGAGAAGAGCCATCTGAGATAGAAAGCGCATCTTTAGAAAGTGATTTAACAAAGGATGATTATGAAGAAGACTTCAATGAGGAAGATGAAAATTTTCCGCTCGACTTTGAAGAAGATATGATGGAGGGGGATGAAGAATAATGATGGAAGTAAACAAATTCGAAGCAATTAAAATTGGGATTGCTTCCCCTGAAAAAATTCGTGAGTGGTCTTATGGAGAAGTAAAAAAGCCAGAAACCATTAACTACCGTACCCTTCGTCCAGAACGAGACGGACTCTACTGTGAAAAAATCTTTGGACCGACGAAGGATTTCGAATGTGCTTGTGGAAAGTACAAGCGAGTTCGCTACAAAAATATTGTCTGTGACCGTTGTGGTGTTGAAGTTACAAAATCTAAAGTAAGACGAGAGAGAATGGGACACATTGAGCTTGCAAGTCCTGTCTCTCACATCTGGTTCTTTAAGGGTGTACCAAGTCGTATGGGACTTGTCCTTGATATGAGTCCAAGAGATTTGGAAGAAGTACTCTACTTTGTAAGTTATGTGGTGATTGATAAAGGAAATGCACCTTTAGAAAACAAGCAAACCTTATCCGAAAAAGAATATCGTGCATACTATGAAAAGTATGGAAACGGATTCAAAGTAGGAATGGGTGCAGAAGCCATTAAAGAATTGTTAAAGAAAGTAGACCTTGAAAAAGAAATAGCGGATATTACGAAAGAATTAGAAAATGCCCAAGGCCAAAAAAGAACACGTCTAATTAAACGTCTTGATGTCTTAGATGCTTTCTATAAATCAGGAAACAAACCAGAATGGATGATTATGGATTGTATTCCCGTTATTCCACCTGATTTAAGACCAATGATTCAACTTGATGGTGGACGTTTTGCGACCAGTGATTTGAATGATTTGTATCGTCGTGTCATCAACCGTAACAATCGTTTGAAAAAATTGATTGACTTAGGGGCACCTGGAATCATTATTCAAAACGAAAAACGTATGTTACAAGAAGCAGTTGACGCTTTATTTGACAATGGTAGACGTGGAAGAAGCGTCACAGGTGCCGGAAATCGTCCTTTGAAATCAATTTCTAGCATGTTAAAAGGAAAACAAGGACGCTTCCGCCAAAACTTATTAGGAAAACGTGTGGACTATTCAGGTCGTTCTGTTATCGTCGTTGGACCATCCTTAAAGATGTACCAATGTGGAATTCCAAAGGAAATGGCACTAGAACTCTTTAAACCACATGTCATTCATGGTTTGGTAGAACGTGACATTGCTCACAATATTAAAGCAGCAAAACGTTTGATTGAAAACCAAGATCCAGTGGTATGGGATGTCGTTGAAGATGTCATTAAAGAGCATCCTGTTCTATTGAACCGTGCCCCTACACTACATAGACTTGGAATTCAAGCTTTTGAACCCATTCTTGTAGGTGGAAAAGCCATCCGTCTTCATCCGTTAGTATGTCCTGCCTTCAATGCAGACTTTGATGGAGACCAAATGGCAGTACACGTTCCTCTTTCAGAAGAAGCGCAAGCTGAAGCAAGATTGCTTATGCTAGGTTCTAATAATATTCTTCATCCTAAATCAGGAGATCCAATCGTAACACCAAGTCAAGACATGGTTCTTGGTAATTACTATATTACGATGGAAAAAGAAGGACTCGAAGGAGAAGGTAGAGTCTTCAAAAACTGTAATGAAGCTTTAATGGCTTATGAAAGACGTGAAATTACACTCCATACAAGGATTGCAGTTCCAGTAAGCTCTTTCAAATATAAATTATTTACAGAAGAACAACGTGGAAAATATTTGGTCACTACCGTTGGAAAAATAAAGTTCAATGAAATCTTACCAGATTCTTTCCCTTATATTAACGAACCAACGGATGAAAATATTCAACAAATCACACCAAATAAATATTTCTTAGAAAAAGGAACAAACATCAAAGAAGCGATTGCTAAAATGCCTCTTGTAAAACCATTTGCAAAAGGAACACTCGAAAAAGTGATCGCGCAAGTATTTAAACGATACAAAACAACAGAAACTTCTAGCATGCTTGATAAGCTAAAAGACTTAGGATTTAAGTATTCTACGGTTGCTGGAATTACGGTTTCCATGAGTGACATTGAAACAAGTGATAAAAAGCAAGAGTTTATTGATGAAGGACAGGCGACGGTTAACAAAATTAATAAGCAATATAATCGTGGTTTAATTACGGAAGAAGAACGCCATCAAAAAGTGATTGAAACATGGCATGCAGTCAAGGACAAAGTACAAAACGAATTACAAGAGATTGCTGACCAAAATGTTGATAATCCAATTTTCATGATGATGCATTCCAAAGCACGTGGTAATATTTCGAACTTCACACAAGTTGCTGGTATGCGTGGTTTGATGCAGAAGCCAAATGGAGATCCAATTGAAATTCCAGTTCTTTCCAACTTTAAAGAAGGACTTTCTGTATCCGAATTCTTCTTATCCACCCACTCTGCTAGAAAAGGTAGTGCTGATACGGCATTAAAGACCGCAGACTCTGGTTACCTAACAAGACGTCTTGTAGATGTCAGTCAGGATATGATTGTAAGAGAAGCAGATTGTGGAACAGACCAAGGCGTTGTCGTTCGTGACTTTATCAATGAAAAAACAGGTGCTGTTATCGAAGGATTGTATGACCGTATCATTGGTCGCTTTGCCAATAAGAAAATCATTCATCCAGAAACAAAAGCAGTTCTTGTAGAAAAAGATGAAATGATCACAGAATCTCTTGCTGAGAAAATCGTAAAAGCAGGTATTGAAGAAGTTGAAATTAGAACGATTCTTACTTGTAACACACAAAATGGTGTCTGCCAAAAATGTTATGGTAGAAACCTTGCAACTGGAAACTTGGTTGAAATTGGAGAAGCAGTTGGAGTTATGGCTGCACAGTCTATTGGAGAACCTGGAACACAACTTACGATGCGTACCTTCCATACAGGTGGTGTTGCTGGTGGTGAAGATATTACACAAGGTCTTCCACGTGTCCAAGAACTTTTCGAAGCAAGAAATCCAAAAGGAAAAGCAACCATTGCAGAGATTGATGGAAAAGTTTCTAAGATTAAAGAAGATCATGGTAAATTTAAAATTAGCATTAAAAACAAACTCGAAACCAAAGAACATACCACCAATTATGGTGCCAAGCTTTGTGTAGAAGAAGGTGCTGTAGTTCACTGCGGAGATAAGCTTACAGAAGGAGCAATTTCTCCAAAAGAACTTCTCGATGTTACCGATCCAATTACAACGCAAGAATACATTTTGAAGGAAGTTCAAAATACATATCGTTCACAAGGTGTTGATATTTCAGATAAGCATATCGAAATTATTGCCCGTAGAATGATTTCTAAAATTCGCATTGTAGAAGGTGGAAACACACGTTTCTTACCAGGTAGCTTGGTAAACTTCCGTGAATTTACAGAAGGAAACAAAGAAGCAATCATCAAAGGAAAGAAACCAGCCTTAGGACGTCCAGTTCTATTAGGAATTACAAAAGCATCTCTCGAGACAGATTCATTCTTATCTGCTGCATCATTCCAAGAAACAACACGTATCTTAACAGATGCTGCGATTCGTGGAAAAGTAGACCACTTAGAAGGACTCAAAGAAAATGTCTTACTTGGTAAGCTAATCCCAGCAGGTACAGGAAGTAAAATCTACCGTGATGTAGAATACGAACTAGAAAATGCTTTTGTCGATGAAGAACCTCTTGATAAACTAGAAGACGAATTTATGGAATAGGAGAAATCCTATTCTTTTTTTGTTGTGTAATTAAATTAGAAAGATTTCTCAAGAAAAGAATTTGACAAAGAAAAAGTGCTTTTTGTAAAGTCGCGAGACTTTCTCTTTTTCTTTTGAAAGCGATTTGGTACAATAGAAATAGAAAGGATAGGGGTTGTATGCGAATTGGTGTTGATATAGATGGCGTTTTAAATAATATTGCAGAATGGCATTTTAATTATGGAATGAAATTTTGTCTAGAAGAAAAAATCTATAAAGGCTTTAATCCAACAGAATATTATATGGAACAAGAATTCTATCTTAATAAAGAACAAAATATCAAATTTTGGCATCGTTATATTTTTGATTTATTGTGTGCCATTCCTGTGCGCCCTTTTGCCAGTGAAGTACTTCACAAACTAAGAAAAGAAGGGCATACTATTGTAATTTTAACCGCAAGGGATAATCAATATTTAAACAACCAATATGAAGGAACCATTGATTTTTATGTAAAAGAATGGCTCCATAAAAACAATATCGAATATGATGAGATCATCACAGGTTCGGTGGATAAGTGTGAAAAGTGTCTTTCTCATCGTTTAGATGTCATGATTGAAGATAAACGAACCAATATTAAAAAAATCAGTGAACAAATTCCTGTTCTTTGCTTTGATGCACCTTATAACCAAGATGTTCATGGCGAAAGGATAACCAGAGTATATACCTGGTATGAAATTTATCAATATTTTCAAAAAGAAACTACTTCTAATCAAGAAGTGGAAGTGTTATAATAGGAACTGGTGATTTCAAATGAGAAAATTAAACGAGCAAGGTTGGGGAGTAGGAACGATGATTGTGTTTCTTTGTGTGTTTTTTCTTTTTCTTATCATTGTTGGAATCGTTGCTTTTAACTTTGGAATTGAAAAAAATTCTCCACAACCAAGATATATAACAGAAGAAGAATAATTCGATAATTTTTAGAAATTTAGGACTTAGAATCGAATTTTTAAGGGTTCCTCTTTCGGAAAGCGTTTAAAAGATCCGCAAGAGAAGTGTTCTTTAATTAAAGGAAGACTTCATTTTTTCTGTCAATAGTTTTAAAAAATGTCTTAAAAATTTTTAAACATAAGCGGGAAAATTTATTCCAATTTCCTTCTTGACAATGGGGCCCCAATTCAAATACTTTTGTTTTGCTGGTTCAATCAACAGCTTAGCTGCAGATTGAACAACAGCATTACGTATTTGAACTGCCCATTGATCAAGAAGTTTTCTCGGCATAAAAACCCGCTTAAGCATATACATGATCTGTGTGTGCTTTTTTTAATTGTTTTTTAAAATATTCAATCTTCCAAGGGTGTGTCATGGGAGGAATATATTTTTTCCTTTCTTTCACTGGAACTATTTCATCAAATTCTTTAGAAACGGAAGTATTTCTTTGCAATTTTCTTAATTCATAAACTTTTTCATCAATTGTAACAAGTAAATCTCCATTAAATGCTTTAATAACTAAACATTCAGTTTTAGGTAAAAAACATATGAGTTTATTATCTAAATATGGTTGGTAATAATTACCATAGTATTTAATAGAATTACCATTGTCAATTTTTCTAGGTGTTAAAACGGCAAGCGTATAATTGATAACTTCTTGTGTTGGGGAATGTTCAAATACAGTAGGGAATTTCTTATAATCTAAAGCAAACTTTTTATTAAAGTCAGGGACAAAAACTTCTGTAAGATATTGATTGGCTTCATCAATGTTAGTAATGTTTTTAAGTCTTAATTCTTGGACTAATCGCCCTTGAAAAGTACCATTAGTTCTTTCAATTAAGCCTTTAGCTTGAGAAGCAGAAGAAGTTTCTAAAGCAATACCTAATTGTTTACAAGCATAACCATATTGGGTTAAAACATCTTTTTCACTTGTTCTTTTATCTGGATTCAAAGACATGTAATTAAATACAGTTCTATTATCAGTAAAGAACTTATAAGGAATACCAAAGTTAGTTAATATTTGATATAAAACATGATAATAACCATTTAAAGTTTCTTGTTTATCAAACCAAGCGCCAACAATAGTAGAAGTAGCCTTGTCAATTGCTAAATGCAGACATGTTTTCTTTTTTCCAAACCATAGATGAATAGAACCATCTTGCTCAATAATTTCTCCAAAGTATTTGGGTTTTTCACCTCTTGGATGAGAATCTTCTAAAGCAACTTCATGATTAACAATTTCATCTATTTGTTTTTCACTCATAGCTAAATTAATTTTCTTTTCTTGAAGTAACCTTTGTTTAGCAAATTGTCTTTTAGTTTTCCTTCTAGCTTTAGGAGATAAAATGCCTTCTTTAGTTAAAGTATTATAAATATACTTATAAGAAACTTTAATGTTTTCCTCTTTCTCTAAAAACTCTTTAAAATGATTAAAGTTAAAATCATAGTATTTATTTTTATAGAGTGTTATAATATCTTCGGAGATTGACTGATCTAATGTACTTGATGGTTTTCTGGAGCGATTGCCATGTACAAATCCAGATTTGCCTTTCTCCTTATAAATGATGATTAGACGATCAACTTGTCTTCTCGATATACCGAGCTTTTTACTAGCTCGATTTTTGTTTCCTTGATGTTCAACTAATTCTTTAATAACATCATATTTTTCTTGTTCTTTCATTCTTAATTCTACCTTTCTCATTATGTCACCTCAGTGACATATATTACTTTAGTTTTGAGACATTTTCAAATACTAACACTTAAGACATTATCATAAACTAATCATATATAATTAAAGGAAGTCTTCATTTTTTCTTGACTTTGGCATAAGATAATGATATATTATGTTTGCTGATTGAATGAGTTTTGCAATTTTTGCAAAATTTTATTTAAAAGTTAATATGACACACCTGGATATGTGTAAAGAAAGGAGCTATATAATATATGCCTACAATTACTCAATTAGTTCGCAAAGGAAGAAAAGAAAAGGTACGTAAAAGTAAAGCACCCGTTCTTGGAGTTGGAGTCAATACGATTCGTCGTAAACAAACCAATAATCCATCTCCACAAAAACGTGGCGTTTGTACACGTGTTGGTACCAAAACACCAAAGAAGCCAAACTCAGCATTACGTAAATATGCGCGTGTTCGTTTAAGTAACGGAAGAGAAGTAGATACGTATATTCCTGGAATCGGACACAACTTGCAAGAGCACAGCGTTGTCTTAGTTCGTGGTGGACGTGTTAAGGACTTAATCGGAGTTCGTTATCACATCATTCGTGGAACACTTGATACAGCTGGTGTTAAAGATCGTAAGCAAGGACGTAGTAAATACGGAGCTAAAAAAGGAAAGTAAGAGAATAATCTTGGAAGGAGGAGTTAAAAATGCGTAAAAGACGTGCAGTAAAAAGAGATGTATTACCAGATCCAATTTATAAGTCTAAAGTGGTTACAAAGTTAATCAATACAATCATGTTAGATGGTAAAAAGGGAACTGCGCAAACCATTCTTTATGAAGCATTTGATATTGTAAAAGAAAAGACAGGAAAAGATCCACTTGAAGTCTTTAATCAAGCAATGGAAAATATTAAACCACAACTTGAAGTAAAATCTCGTCGTGTAGGGGGATCAAATTATCAAGTACCAATCGAAGTGAGTCCTGCAAGAAGTCAGGCTTTAGGTCTTCGTTGGTTAGTCAAGTATGCGCGTGAGCGTAATGGAAAAGGAATGGCTATTAACTTAGCCAATGAAATCATGGATGCAGCCGAAGGAACAGGTGCTGCTGTTAAAAAACGTGAAGATACACATAGAATGGCAGAAGCAAATAAAGCTTTCGCACATTATCGTTGGTAGGAGGAAAGTACTATGGCAAGAGATACGTCGTTAGAAAAGACAAGAAATATAGGAATTATGGCACATATTGATGCCGGAAAAACAACTTGTACAGAGCGTATTCTATACCACACAGGTAAAATCCACAAAATTGGAGAAACCCATGATGGTGCTTCTCAAATGGACTGGATGGAACAAGAACAAGAACGTGGTATTACGATTACATCAGCCGCAACAACAGCGTACTGGAAAGGATATCGTTACAACATTATCGATACGCCTGGACACGTAGATTTCACCATCGAAGTTTCTCGTTCCCTTCGCGTTCTTGATGGTGCTGTTGCCCTTCTTGATGCCCAAGCAGGTGTTGAACCTCAAACCGAAACAGTTTGGAGACAGGCATCAGAATTCAAAGTACCTCGTATTATCTTTGCAAATAAAATGGATAAGATGGGTGCTAACTTTGAGTACAGTTTAAAAACCATTAAAGATCGTCTTGGAGTTAACGCAAAACCAATCGAATGGCCAATTGGTGCTGAAAATGAATTCCATGGTGTGATTGATCTTGTTACCATGAAAGCTTATGAATTTGATGGAAAACAAGATGAAGAAGCGAAAGAAATTGAAATTCCAGCAGACTTACAAGCGCTCGCAGAAGAAAAACACAATGAACTGGTGGAAGCAGTCGCAGAGTTTGATGATGAAATGATGGAAAAATATCTAGAAGGAGAGGCTGTTTCTGTAGAAATGTTAAAGAAAGCCATTCGAACAGGAACGCTTCAAGCAGAATTTTTCCCAGTGATGTGTGGAACAGCACTTGGAAATATGGGTATTAAACCACTTCTTGATGCAGTGATTGATTACTTACCAAGTCCAGTTGATATTGCATCTATTAAAGGAACCAATTTAAAAGGCGAAGAAGATGTTCGTCATCCAAGTGACTCTGAACCATTTAGTGCCCTTGCATTCAAGGTTATGACCGAT
>CANQVB010000003.1 GCA_947627225.1 uncultured Bacilli bacterium | reverse complement strand
GGGTGCAATAAAAGCTTCTCGTGTGACTGTTGCCGAAATTCCTTTTTCTTTTAGCCATTCATTAGCATAACTCATATCAAGTGTCAACCATTCATTATATGACTCTGCATGTTGGATAATAATATCGATAGGAGAATCTATTCCAAGAGGATTCCGTTCGGCTATTTTCATATGTCGATAACAAAATAGATCTAGAATTAAATATTCATAATTAAAGTCAACCGTTCCATTTGGATGTACTGTATACATAGGAAACCCAAATATTTGTTCAAATTCTTCCTCTTTCCATGTGAATTGCTTAAAAATCGTATTGATGATTGCCGTATAGCCACATCCAACATTATAAAGAGCAAATAAGATTGCTTCCGTTTCTTCTAGAGTAGCTTCCGGATAATAATGTTGTACGATTTGCCTAATTCGAAAATCTAGGAGTAATCTCTTACTTTCAAAATCAAAAACCTCTTGGCTTCCTCCATATTGTCCAGATTGGGCATGGATGCCATTAAAAATATAAGTATCTTTTTTAATAACACCGTAATTATACAAATCTTCGGGAAAACGAGATTGCGGAAATGAAGATTCTAGAGATATTGTTTCTGTTTCCGCTGTATTTCCTTGCGGTACTACCGTTTCACTGTCAGTTTGAATTTCTTCAATTTCATGGGCAATTTTTTCAGCAATTTTTTTGTTTAATTTTACATTCGAATTGATAGGAATGTCTTTTACAAATTGTGTTGTTATACGTCGTATTGGATTTAGTTTCATACATTTTCACCTTCATATTGAATATTTCCTTTATAACACCTTACTTCTACAGGATAATCAAGTTGCATACTGATTGTATTTTTCAGCGATTGCATCAATTCATTTGCATAATCTTCCTTTTGTTGTTTATTGGAAACAAAATCTTGTTCTTCCAAAGGAATTTTGTTTTTTCCATAATTTAGCAAAAAAACAAGCGTCTGATTCGAAAACGAAAAACCAGGAACAGGCGGACCATAAAAAACATTCGTTGGACCATTTGCTGTCGTAGATTTTTCACTCACTATATCAGGAAATGTTTCTTTTACGATTTCCAATAATCGATGAAAACGACTTTCGTTTTGGTCTTTTAAGAATTCTAAAAACGCATGGATTTGTTCTTCATTTAATCGTTCTACATAGTAAAAATTTTTAAGAAAAATATAGTTTGAATCTAGATATGAAGTTCTATGATATAAATTTCTGTTTTCTGTTTCGACCATGGTGTATCCTAAGGGTGATTCTTCTAATTTTTGATCGATCTGGTAAAATGGATAAATTGTTTTTAAATAGGTTTCAAACACTTTTCTATATAAACTTTCTACCAATTGATAGTTTGTATAATCTTCCTCTTTGATAAGCTGTTTATCTCTTGCCTCTTTCTTATTGATTCGTTTTCTTTGCATTTCAGCGAAAGGTAATTGCGTCAATTGTTCTTCTACCATTTTAAATCTCCTCCCATTAATTTGTTTCTTCTTCTTTAAATTCTTCGATAGTCCCATCTTCTTTTACGATTTTAGAAAGGGTCGTTTCGGCTTGTTTTAACTTTTCATCACAAAGTTTCGCAAGCTTCATGGCTTTGTTAAAGTCCTCAATGGCGTGATCGAGTGGAACATCACCATTTTCTAATTTTTTAACCAATTGTTCTAGTTCTTCTAAGTTTTCTTCAAATGTGTTTTCTATTTTTTCTGTTTTTTCGAAATTTTTTTCCATCTTTTTTTCCTCCTTTAATTTTGATATTTTTCTTTTACTTCTGTAAGGGCATAGCCATCTTGAAATGTAATTTGAATACTAGTATTTACTTCTACATCCGCAATGGAAGTAATTGCTTTTTCACCCTTTTTCGCAATGGTGTAGCCACGTTTTAGTGTAAGCATTGGATTTAAAAGTTCCAACTTTTCTAAAGCAAATACATATCTTTGTTTTTTGGTATCTAAAAGTTCCATTGGCATTTTAAATAGAAAAGATTCCTTGATGAGTTCAAGCTGATGTTTTTTGGCCCCAATCTTTTGCCACATGACATCCTTTAGTTTTTCATACAACAAGTCAAATTGTTGTTCCTTAGCTTCATAGAGCCTTAATGGCTGTTTGAAAACGGGTCTTGATAAGAGTTGTTTCAACGCTTGCTTATTTCCATTTAGACGATTGAGCATCGCTTTTTTGAGGCGAATTTCTAACTGAATCAGATAATTTTTAACATCGCTTTGGTTTGGTACAGCAAGTTCAGCAGCACCGGTTGGTGTTGGAGCACGTAAGTCTGCTACAAAGTCTGCAATGGTAAAGTCAACCTCATGACCTACAGCACTGATGATTGGAACCCTGGAGGCATAAATGGCACGGGCGACTTCTTCTTCATTAAAGGCCCATAAGTCTTCAAGACTTCCTCCTCCTCTTCCAACAATCAAAACATCTAAATCAAAAGCTTCTGCACGCTTAATTTGTCTTGCAATATCCTCTTTTGCCTGCTCACCTTGTACAAGAGATGGAAACAGCAAAACTTCAACATGAGGAAATCTTCTTCGAATGGTCGATAAAATATCTCGTATTGCTGCACCTGTTGGGGCTGTCACAACACCAATTCTTTCTGGAATTCTTGGAATTTTTTTCTTATGTGCATCAGCAAACAACCCTTCTTCCTGCAGTTTCTTTTTGCGTTGTTCAAAGGCAATATATAAATTCCCAATTCCATCTTCGATCATCGAATTTACATAAATTTGATAGGCACCGTTTGTTTCATAGACACTCACTTTTCCAGAGACAAAGACTTTCATTCCATCCATTGGGACAAACTTAATTTTAGAAACTTGCGACGCAAACATAATGGCACTAATTCTTGAGGTTTCATCTTTCAAGGTAAAATAGTAGTGTCCTCTTGTATGCGCTTTAAAGTTAGAAATCTCCCCTTTTAAGTGCACGTCTTGTAAATTCTCATTCGTTTCGATGAGATACCTCATATAACGATTTAATTGACTGACAGTAATATATTCTTCCCGCATAATAACCTCTTAACTTTTGTTATCTTCACTATGATAAATCGCATCTAATACGCCATTAATCATGTGCGTTACCTTTTCTTCACTATACTTCTTAGAAAGTTCAACCGCTTCGTTAATGGCAACAATATTTGGTGTATCAAGATAAACGAGCTCATAGATTCCAAGAGATAAAATACATTGATCCACTTTGGAAAGACGCTTCATCTCCCAATCCACGAGATATTGGTTTGCAAGATGTTCAATTTCTTTTTTCTTTTCTAAAATTCCCTTTACACATTGACTGACAAAGGCATTTTCAATTTCTATTTCTTCTAAAATCAAAGCATCAATATCATAAGTATGTTTTGCAGCTTCATAAATCATAGCTTGGTATAAAATTTTTATAATACTTTCCCGTAGTTCACTTCTTTTTCTCATGTTATCACCAATTCAATCATATCAAATTTTTTGATTCTTTGAAAGGAAAAGCATATAATTTTGTAGAATCGTACGAATAAGCATGACAACTATGTCCTATTTGATAGATGACAAATGGAGGAAAATATGCAGTATAATTGCATGGATATAAAACAAATTGATCTCGAAAATTCCTTTTTTCATTATACAAACATTGACAATCTAAAGACCATCTTAGAGAAAAGTGTGTTATCGAGGAAACACTAAGTACATATTCTCTTATATTTATACTGCCTTCAACTTTGTTGTTTCTGTTATAGATCGTTTAAATGGCAAAAGCTAGGAATTATTCCTAGCCTTTTTTCATTAAATCTTCAACTATTTTATATACTTCAGTGTTAGGATTTGCCTCAACTGTTCCTATTCTTCGTTTATTATCAATTTGATACTTTTCTAATTTTTTGGCATGATCAATTGCTAAATCTATTCTTTCAATGACATCAGGATAAATATTCATATTCTTTTCATATTTTGGATAATACTTTTTTAACCTTTTAATTACTTCTTCGCTATCCATATTTGCAGTTGTATAGTCATAATGTAGTAAGAACCACAGTTCCATACATGGTGATGATGTAATAATTTTTATATTATTTTTCTTTGCCAATTGAATTGCTTCCTCAATGATTTTATTTTTAATGGGATCGACATCTGTATCAAAAATACAATATGCTGCATTATCATCTTGCAAATCTAATTTTAACTTATCTATTTCCTTGATTAACATCTTAACCAACTTTAATGGATCCGTATTATTTCCTTTAGCAAATGTAATATTGTATGATTTTTTACCGTCTTCAAAATTACTAAAGTATGTCTTTTCTGTTTTATTTTTTCCTTCAGTTGCTATTAATATTTTACTTTTTGGCTTTCTGATTTTTCTTACTCTATCGTTACTAATTTTTCTATTCTGTTCTACTCTTCTTCCCATAGATTAAAATCATTTTTGATAAAAGGAACAGCTCCATATCTACCAAGCATATATCCTCTCTCAACATTCTCCGTTTTTCTCACAGAAAAATCGCTTAAAGGATATAAATCACTTATTCCATGCTTATCATCTTTTTCTGTGAACCATATTTGATCTCTTCTTAGAATGTTTAGTTTTAATAAATTAGTATCGTGAGTATTAAATATTAATTGTGCACCATTTTTATTTATCTCGGGATCATTAAACATTTGAACAATCATTTCAACCAGATATGGATGTAAACTTTTATCTAATTCATCTACTACGACAACTTTTTTATTATGTAATGCATCCATAATAAATGGAATAAAACAAAAAATAATTTGAGTTCCCATTGATTCTTCTTCATAGGATAATTGAACATCAGAACCTTTATGTTTAAATAATGCAGTAAACACTTTTGGTTTTTCTTTCATATTCATTCCAGCTTTAATAAAATCAGGTATTGCGGCCAATACATCATCTGGAACATCTATTTCCAAGACTTTATAATCTTCTATATTAAAATCTGCTTTTTTCAAAAAATCTAATGCAAAATCTTTTAACTCTTTATCATTTTTTAAATATTCTTTTAGAGCTAAATCTCTAAGACCACTTAAATGATTAAAAGTATTAATATCTACGCTTAAAAATTGATAGGGAACTTTTGTCTTTTCATAATTCCAATTTGTTGCAGTAGCAATTAAAAATTTATTGGGTGCATTTTTAGAAGCTATGTCATTTAATATTTTTTCATCTTTTTGTGGAAAAGAATAATCATTCGTATTCGTCCTGTCAAAAATTTTCGTTTCTCTTCCATTTGGATAATAATATAAGTATTCCTCATATATTTTATTTGAATCGGCCACAAATCCATAAACATATCGTACATCGTCAACAATAAATTTAATTTCAAATTCACTTGGTTTATTGATTGTATTTTTATCGAACTTAAATGGCGTTATTGGCAATTTTGCATTGATATTAACCATATTTGAACTTCTCAACATCGATATTACAATCGTCAATATTTTGAATAAATTCGTTTTACCCGATGCGTTTGCACCATATATTGCATTTGTTTTTAACACCCTTCGATCATTAGATAGAATATAATTATCATCTAACCCATTTGTAGCATTTGCAAGCATACTAAAAGTAACTTTATCTTTAAAGGATAAAAAATTTGCAATACTAAATTCTAATATCATAGGATATTCCTCCTTTTTATATTAGTAGTATATGCTGTTTTTTATATAAAAGCAATACTTTTTCATATTTTATTTTTATTTTTTGCATTTTTTTTACAAAATGTGTATTTATTTTATTGATTTTTGTGTTTTATGATATAATGCATATGCGAAAGAAAAATATTGCGTAAAATTTTTGTTGGTAATTTTAATGATGTCATTTTCTTTCAGTGTGCCATAAGTAGTAGTGACACAACCACTCCAAGTTGGTACTTTTTTAAAGAGAAAAGTATCGATAATCATCACAATTAAATCCGCTTATTTCTATGTGTATTCCCTATTTGAAACACATCTTATTCCTTTTCTTCTTTGGCTTCTTCGCATAAAGCATAAAGTGTATTGATGGCATCCATTGGTGTCATCTTTAAAGGCTCTAGTTCAAGAAGACGTTTCCTGAGAATATCCTCTTCTTTTGGTACTTCTTCCTCGACTTCTTCAAAAAGACTTGTCTGTGTAAATACTTTTTCATGCACTTCTTCTTTTTCATAAACATCTAAAATCTCTTTGGCTCTTTGCACTAACGAAGTAGGAAGATTGGCAAGGGATGCGACATGAATTCCATAACTCTTATCTACCGCACCACGCATCACTTTGTGTAAGAAAATAAGCTTTCCATCTTCCTCTTTGGCAGAAACGTGTACATTCCTTAGTCTTGGAAGAGTTTGTTCTAACGTCGTAAGTTCATGGTAATGGGTAGAAAAGAGTGTTTTACAATGTACTTTATCGTGGATGTGCTCTAAAATCGCTTGTGCAAGACTCATTCCATCATACGTTGCGGTTCCTCTTCCAAGTTCATCAAAAAGAACCAAGCTCTTTTCGGTAGCTTCCTGTAGAGCCTCATTCGCTTCTTTCATCTCCACCATAAAAGTAGACTCACCACTTACTAGATCATCACTTGCCCCAATTCGCGTAAAAATCTTATCAAAAATAGGAATCGTGCAGGAATCACAAGGGACAAAACAGCCAATTTGGGCAAGAATTACAAGAATGGCAAGTTGTCGCATATAGGTAGATTTCCCAGCCATATTAGGCCCTGTAATTAAGAGAATATCAACATCTTCTTCCATAATGATATCATTGGGAACATAGTTTTCCTTAAGTACTCTTTCTACCACAGGATGTCTACTCCCAAGAATTTTAATTTCTTTTTTTGAAGTAAGATGAGGCCTTACAAAGTGATAGTGATCAGAAACCGAAGAAAAGGCTTGCAACATATCGATTTCTGCTAAAATCTTCGCTGTTTTTTGAAGAGGTGCAATAAAGCGCTTTACAACCTCTCGAATTTCCATAAAGAGATGATACTCAAGCTGTATAATTTTTTCTTCGGCGCCAAGAATGATATTTTCTTTTTCTTTCAAAAGTGGTGTTACAAAGCGTTCACAATTACTAAGCGTCTGTCTTCTTTCATAACCAAATTCTTCCTTAATTTGCGGAATTTGTCCTTTGCTTACTTCGATATAATACCCAAAAATTTTGTTGTAACCAACTTTTAATGTCCGAATACCCGTTCGTTCTTTTTCTTCTTGTTCAAACTGTAGAAGAAAATCTTTGGAACCACTTCGAATCTTTCTCAGTTCATCCAACTCTTCAGAATAACCACTTTTGATTAAGTTTCCCTCTTTGATAGAAAGCGGTGCTTCTTCATGAATAGCTTTTTCTAAAAGAGCATAGACTTCTTCAAAGGTATCTATTTTTTTATCATACCCAAGATTTTCTAAAATTTCTTTGATTTTAGGAAGAACAGAAAGAGAACTTTTGAGTTGCAGTAAATCTCTTGCGTTTAAATTCCCATAAACAATTCTTCCAGATAAACGCTCTAAATCGTAGACTTGATCGAGGGCTTCTTTTAATTCTTCTCGTAAGATAAATTGGACCCGCAAGGTATCAATAAAGTCATATCGCCTTAAAATTTCGCCTTTATCAGTTAAAGGATTTTCAAGGGACTGTCTTAGGAACCTGCTTCCCATTGCTGTTTTGTTTTTATCTAAAAGTCCTAGCAAACTATTTTGTTTTTCGCGTGTTCGCATGGTCTCTACAAGTTCTAAGTTTCGCATGGTATTGGCATTGAATTGTAAGTGATCTTTTTCCTGAATTACTTTTACCTTTTGTAAGTGCGATAAGTCCCCTTTCTTCGTATCTAAAAGATAAAACAGCAAATGCTTAATTCCCGTTTGCATCCGAACATCTTTGATCTCTTTATAAAGAAAAGCATATTCTTTGGCATCCGATAAATTCTCTTGAATCGAGATAAGCCACTGATATTGTTGCCTTAGTTTCTGAAGGAGAATTCGGTCAAATGCATCATTTACAATGAGTTCCTTAACCCCAAAGCGCTCTAGTTCCCGGATGAGTTTTCCCTCTTCCTTTTCTAAGAGCATCGCAAAGAATTCTCCTGTAGAAATATCAGCATAAGATAGCACATAACAATATCCAAAATCATAGATACTTGCTAAAAAATTATTTTCACTTGCATCCAGCGAACTATCAAGCCTCGTTCCTTTGGTGACCACTTGAATGACCGCCCGTTTTACCATTTCTTTGGTTGTTTTTGGGTCTTCTAACTGTTCACAAATCGCAACCTTATATCCTTTTTCTATCAATTTATCAAGATAGGTACTGTAGGCTTTAAAAGGAACCCCACACATAGGTACCCTTTCAGAAAGTCCTGCTTGTTTTCCTGTTAAGGCAAGTTCTAGTTCTCTTGAAGCTGTGATGGCATCTTCAAAAAACATTTCATAAAAGTCCCCCAAGCGAAAAAAGACAATACTATCTTCATATTGTGCTTTAATTTCTAAATATTGTCGCATCATAGGGCTTACTTTTTCAAGATCTACTTCACTACGTTTCAATGTTTACCACTTTCTTCCTGTTTTCTACTTTTATTTTACTCTAACCAAGAAGAAAGAAGCAAGAGAAAAAACTAGTTTTTATTCAGTTCTTTCAATTTGCTTACTGCATCATCAAAAGTATCGACAGCAAGTAGTTTGATTTTATAATTTCTTTTTTGTACTTCTTCCAAACAGTCTTCGTAATTTTCTCCACTTGGTACAATAAAAATATCTGCATGCTTAGACACGGCACCTCGCAGTTTATAAAGCACGCCTCCAATTTCTCCAACTGTACCATCTGCTTCTAAAGTCCCTGTTCCCACAATCTTTTTACCAGCTGTATAATCTTGTTTCGTGAGACGATTATAAATAGCAAGTGCCATCATGAGTCCTCCGGATGGACCACTTTCGATTTCTTTAAAATGAAAAGAAATTTTAGGATTCGTTTTGATAGCATCGACTTCTTGTATGGATAAACCCGTCATTTTTCTTCCTTCTTTGACAAAAACTTCCACAGAAACCTTTTGTGGCTTATCTTTTCTTAAAATCGAAAGAGTGATTTTATCCCCGACGGCAGATTTTTGCACGATTTCTTGGTACATGGCTAACGAAGAAATTGGTTTTCCATCTACGTTTACAATTTGATCTCCTACTTGAAGAGGCGCTTTTTTATTGTCATCGATATAAAGTACATAAAAGTTTTTTTGCAAAACTTCCGTCTTTTTTCCTGCTTTTTGATACGCAAAAAGAATCGCATTTTGGTTGGCTTGTTCTAAAGCAATCTTATTTCGGAATAAAATATCTTCTTCACTTTCCTCTTCGTTTAATTTATAGTCTTCTTCCTTGACCACTTCCCAGTCTTTGAAAACATGAGAAAGAAGAAGATAAAAGGGAGTTCCCCTTATTTCACTTACATAGGCAAGGTTGAAACTTCCCTTCTCTTTGTTGTCTGTATCAATTTCAATCCGATCCTTGATAGGAATAATTCCGCCGCCTGTATAAATATAATATGGAAGAGGAAAAGCAAGAAAAAGATAAAGACAAAGAAGCGTAATTAAAAAACGATAATTCTCTCGGATATATTGTTTGATGGTATCCCTTATTTTTTTGAACATGACAAATCGTCTCCTCTTTCAATTTTATTATAGCAGAAGGGTTTTGAATTATGAAAAAAAAGTTAGGTTATTTGACAATTTTAATCATGTTTTGCTTTTTTCTATGCTTTCTTTTAAAAGAGCGAAATACGACTTTAGAAGTAGCACAAGAATCCCTTACATTGTGGCGTGAAAATTTATTTCCATCCCTGTTTCCTTTTCTTGCTTTAGGGGAAATTTTAATTTTTTTAGGCCTTCCCAATTATTTGGCAACACTTTTTGAAAAACCCTTTCAAATGCTCTTTCACCTAAACGGGAAGGCATCCTTTCTCCTTCTGATGAGTATGCTCTCAGGCTTTCCCAGTGGACCTAAATATACAAAGCTTTTATTTGAACAAAACGAAATTTCCAAAGAAGAGGCGAATCATCTACTTCAACTTGTGCATTTTTCAAATCCCCTCTTCGTACTTTCTACGGTTGCTTTTGTCTTACGGGATAACAACCTTACGCTGTGTGTTCTTTTTTCTCATATTGCCGCCAACTTTGTCCTTGCTTTTTTACATCGTGGAAAAGCCCAAAAAAAGACATGCCAAAATGCATCGTTTCCTGTCATCTTTAAAAAGAAAGTCCAGGATTTTTCTTCGTTTGGACTGAAAGTATTAGATGCCATTCAAAGTGCTCTATCTACCATGCTTTTTATGTTGGGCTCTGTTACTTTTTTTATGCTTCTTGCAACCATGTGTACCAAACTTGTTCCCAATTTATATCTCAAAAGCTTCCTAACTGGCATCTTAGATTTAACGAGTGGTATCTTTCGCTTACAAGCACCAGGCATTATACCACTTATGAAAGGGCTTATGGCGACAGTTTTTCTTTCCTTTGGTGGTTTTTCCGTACATCTGCAAGTTTTGAATGTTTTAAAAGATAGCACACTTTCTTATGGAATCTTTATGAAAGGAAGAATAGAAGCGACTTGCCTTGCTGTTATGATTTTTCTCTTATTAATATCCATAAGGTGATACAATGCGTAATTTCTTATTGGCGTTAAAGTTTGGATGTGAAAAGACAACTTCTATCGAGAAAAAGTAGTCATCTTGTTCAAAGTGAAATGATTCTATCTTAAGATCAGGAATGTTTGGAACAGGATACGTGACAGTGGCATCTGTTGGTCCGTAGCGCAAACTGTTGGTGTCTTTGGAAACTTGAAAAATGGCACTTGCTGAACCTGTTCCTGCCTGAGTAAATCCAAAAAAGATAGTATTATTTTCCCGTTTCTCGACAATAAATACATGTTTTTTAATTAAATCGTCTTGAACTAATTTGGTCATTTCATTGATGTATGCATCGATC
The DNA here is from genome assembly GCA_947627225.1 of uncultured Bacilli bacterium. GTDB lineage: Bacteria > Bacillota_I > Bacilli_A > RF39 > UBA660 > CANQVB01. Next base: position 32,037 of record CANQVB010000003.1, on the reverse strand, counting down.
GTGGTTTCATACGAAGTAATTTGCTGTTTGTTGCGATAATTTAAGACTACACTGAAAAGACTAATCGTAATTGCAGAAACAATGACAAAAGAAACTAATAATTCAATGGATGTAAATCCTTTTCTTGATCTCATTTTTTCACCTCGATTGTTCCATAAATCATCTGATTTGTATCGCTTCCAATCACTTCGACAATCACGCGATACACGCCTGGTTTTTCTTTATAATCTGGTAAAGATGCAATATATTCTTCCATGCTTCTTCCAAAGCGATTACTTGTTTTTACATAATTTTTAAAGTTTTGTAAATTATAATTTGTAATATAAATTTTGGAAATCTGGTTCATCTCTTTAAATTCTTCGCACCAAGATGGATTGGTATAATAACTACAATCTGTAACATCTAAATAACCATCAACAAGAACAAAAGCATTTTCTTTTCCCGAATCGATTAACATTTTTCTAGCCCAGTGTGCAATATACTTTGCCTCTACAGTATCATAGTTTTTTCTTCGTTCATATTCTGCGACGACAGGGAAAAGATTTGCATAAAGAAGGGACAAAAGAACCATAATAAAAACACTAACAATCAACGTTTCAACAAGAACAAAACCTTTCGTTTTACAGCGCATTTTCATTCACCTCTTGTCTATCCTTTAGAAATATTATATAATAAATTATAGTAAAATACTAGAGTAAAAAGGAGGCTCTTTCATGGTAGCATATGATTTTACAAAAGTTCCTGTCATTAAAGTTGTAGATGATATTATTGTACGTGCTGCTAATATGGAAGCAAGTGATATTCATTTTGACCCTAGAGAAAATGATTTGTTGGTTCGTTTTCGTGTAGATGGAGATTTAAAAGATTATACACGTGTTCCCAAAATTTATGAAAGAAATTTAATTACCCGTATTAAACTAATTTCCAATATGAATATTACGGAAAACAGGCTTCCTCAAGATGGTGCGATTAAAGGAGTCATTGGGGGCCTTTCTCTTGATATGCGTGTTTCTACGCTTCCTACGAATGAAGGAGAAAAGTGTGTCATTCGTATTTTAGACTATACAAGAAGTTTATCTGGAATCGAATCACTTGGATTTAGTCATACGAACTTTGAAAAATTAAAACGAATGATTGAAGTACCCAATGGCATTATTTTAATTACTGGTGCGACGGGTTCTGGAAAAAGTACCACTGTCTACTCTATTTTGCAACGACTGAATAAGGCAGAGACGAATATTATTACGGTAGAAGACCCTATTGAAATGAATATAGAAGGATTAAATCAAGTGCAAGTCAATAGTGAAATTGGTCTTGATTTTGCGACGGTACTTCGTTCTATTCTAAGACAGGACCCGAATATTATCTTAATTGGTGAAATTCGTGATAGTGAAACAGCGAAAATTGCAGTTCGGGCTTCCATTACAGGACACTTAGTTTTATCAACCGTCCATACCAATAATTCTTTAAGTACCATTGAACGTCTTTTGGACATGAACGTAGAACGATATTTGTTATCCAGTGCCTTAACGGGTATTATTTCGCAGCGTCTTGCAAAAATGCTCTGCCCACATTGTCGTAAAAAAGTAGCGCCTGATGCATACCAGAAAAAAGTCTTTCAATTAGCACTCGGAAAAGAAGTTACAGAACTTTATGTAGCAAATGAAGAAGGTTGTGAACACTGTATTCATGGATATCATGGTCGTATTGCAGTGCAAGAAGTCTTGGTCATTAATGATGCGATTCGAGATGCTTTAAATAATGAAACACTCGAGCGTGATGAACTTCGTAAAATGGTCTATACCTCCGACGTAATTACACTGTTACAAGATGGGTTAGATAAGGTTTTGGCAGGAATTACTTCCTTCGATGAAATTTATAGAATTATTGATATTGATGATGATTTAAACGTGCTATTAGAATCAAAAGAAAAACAGGAAGAAAAACAGGAAGAGAAACAGGAGGATCTCAAGCAAGAGAAAAGCAAGAATAAAAATACTGTTTCTCCACCGCAAATAACCATCCCATCTCTTGACTCTTTTTTTACAAACCCACCTATGCCCTATCCAGGTACAGTTCCTATCAAGCAAACAGAAGACAACAAAAATTAAACCATACAAGAAAGCCAGTACATTTTGTACTGGCTTTTTTACGTTACATGAAGCTCAATTCTATAACGTAAGTCCTTTCTTACTGTGAAAGAATAAGTATTACCATTTATTTCCTTTTTGACATCGTCTAAAGATCTCAAAAGTAATTCTGTAAATTCGCCATAGTCACTAATATTGCTCTCTGTCGCAAGATAAATGGCATAGTTTCCCTTTGGAATTTTAGAAAGATCTAATTTTGTATCAAACCAAGCACGTGTCTTATCAAAGCCATCTCCTAATGTCGTTCCGACTTTATAAAGACCTTCTGTTGTACTACCAATGGAATACCGATATTGTTCATAATTTTTGGTATTTTCAAAGATAATTTCACGTTTTACTGTTTTATCTTTCGCAAGATTCATTCCCATGGAATAAGCAGTACCTTTTAGATGTAAAAGATTATCTTCAAAGGTAAGTGTACGATATTGATTGTACTGGTTATAGACACTATTCGCAGTCTTTGGAGCAATTGCCTTATTTCTTACTATCAGTTCTAAGGCAACATGACTATCTTGATAATTGTTTCTAGTGGTTACTGTCTTTTTGCCTGTATAGGTTGCGACCTGTTGTTTTAAAACTTTGTTGCTGACAACGGTTTTGGCAAAATAATCATCTGATTCCGTTAGAATATAGATTCTATAATCGCCATCCTCTAAATCATCTACAGCAAGAGCGCCTTTAAACCATGAATATGTGTAATCTTTTCCATCACTACTATAAACGGGTCTTCCCATTTCTTTGGTATCTAAAATTCTTTCTAAGTCCTGTGATGTTTCTTCTTTGGTTGTTATATTTTGGAAGACGAGCTTGTAAGAAATAGCCGTATCCTTTTTATGATCGATTCCTTGAATCGCATGGTATCCTTTGATAACAAGTTTTCCTGCTTCTTCTTTTAGAGAATCAAAGTAGAATAGACCAGGTTTTTCTTCCAATTGTTTTTCTTGTACCGTAATCGTAAAGGTTTTGGTTACTTCGTGTCCATAAGAATCACGAACCCGGTATGTAACTTCATAGGGACCTATCTTTGTGGTATCTACATCATTTTTAACCACTTCAACTGCTTTGGTAAGATCTCCATCTTCAAAGTCAGTAGCTTTTACGATTTTAAGCGGTTCAAAATCACGATTTAAGTATGCCGTTGTAGTTGTCGTTGTAATTTCTGGCTTTTGGTCTTCGATAACCGTAACGGTAATGGTCTTTTCTGTCGTCTGGTTGTAGCTATCTGTAACAGAATAAGTAACTGGATAGCTGCCTAATGCTTTGGTATTGACCTTGTTTTCAGTCACGACGATTTTTGAAGTCAGGTCTCCATCTTCGGCATCATTTGCTGTTACTCCTTCTTTTTCATGGAATTCTTTTCCAATGGTTATCTTCATATCTTCCGCAACAAGCACTGGTTTTTTGTTTTCTGTTACTGTCACTTGAATGGTTTTCGTTGTCTTTAAATTACTTTTATCTGTAACAGAATAGATGACTTCATAAGTTCCTGGTACATCAATTTGAACAGCATCTTTTAAAACGACAAGCTTGGCAGTTAAGTTGCCATCTTCCTGATCTGTCGCACTGACACCTGCTTTAGGATCCCATTTACTACCTTGCACAATGCTTCTATTTTGAGCACGAATTACAGGGGCATGATTGTCTGCTTTGGCATGGAGCTTTGTAACAGCAACACCAGGTGATGCTTGTAAGGTCCATCCAAATTCTTGCTCTGTTCCATTGAGGTCAACGGGAACTTTGTACCAAACTCTACCATCACTTGCAGTGGTTTGTCCTAAGATTGGGACATAAGAGTTGTTAAACTGTCCACCAATGACGGTATTAGCTGTTTCTTGGGGAACAGAGTTAACCCATGTATAGTCATTTGAGCCAGTAGAAATGGTTACTTTTCCATAATCACTATCTACAAATTGAATGGTATCTGCCTTGACCCATTCTTTTTGGTCATAGAAGTAATCTGAAGTAATAAGATAAGATACTGGAGTTCCTGCTTTATTATAAGCCGTTGTATAAACCATAACATACCGGTCTTTTACGACGTTTTGACTCTTTTGACTTGTGAGTGCTGGATCATAATAATAATTTGTATCTTTGACTGTTTTCGCAACTTTTGGTTTTAAAACAGTATTTTCAACATATAAATCATAGGTATAATATTTATCTTGGTACTCTGTCACACTGTTAGGAGATACATAACCTCGTTTTCCTTGATTGATTTTCTTGATGTATGCGGCAGGCACATAAACGGTTCCATTCCAGTTATAATTTCCAGATGTAATCTCGTTGTAGTTAGAATCGATGTTTAAGTCACTCACTACTTGATACCAGAGGTTATTGCCATTTACGCTTTCTCCCTTTTTCTCTCCAACGATAACAACAGCATCTTCTGCTTCAGGGTATGAATAGATAAATTTAGAACTGTTGGATGCATCACTCATGGCATTGACTTGTCTTGTCGCAACACCCAATTGATAGTAGTCGTAATCTTGAAGGCCTTTTGCTTTATCAAGTGCATAGTAGTTCGCAGCCATCTTTTCACTCCAGAATGTATCGGATGCATATTTGACGTTCATACCACTCCATTTATCCCCAAACTGTGGTCCGAAATAACGCCAATCTCTTGGATGCGCATATCCATAAGTAATCCACTTAGAAGCGTAACCCAATATACTTTCTGCGAAAGAAGCATACCAATTGGCAGATTCTGTTGGACTACTATCAACTGCATTTAAACCAAAGCCATTGTTTTTATTTACCGCTAAATTACTTGTTCCATTCCCCGTTTCATTCCGACTTAAACTAAGGGCAAGAACTGCATTCACCCCATACTTTTCTTGGGCATAGTAGAAGAAAGTTCCTTTTCCATAAAGTCGAGATCTACCACCATAAGCTGTTGTTCCGTTAGCATCCCCCACAACACCTAAGGAATTTCGAATGTATTCATCGATGTTTACACTAGAGTAACTGGTCCTTGTATGATTAGATAGATACATATAGTAGTTGTAATAGACATTGTTCGCATTCACGGCATGTTGATACGTTCCATTTCTGTAGTCTTTTAGCATGGTTGTTAAATCGCGATAGAAATAGTGACCATCATAACTATAATACGTTCCAGCAGAAAGCATAGAAGGTTTTGGACCAATGGTACTTCCCCTACTTCCATTATAGGTATTTTGAATTTTTTCAACATAATTATGTCGAATTGATTCACTTGTTACGGTATAACTACTACTTGATCGAACCCAAGTAATTGGAACAATTTCATACATTCTTTTTTCAATCCAAGCTGTACAATTTCCCGTTCTAACTTTCGCAGTCCAAGTTCCTTTTGAAGAAGAATATGATGCATCCAGTAAAGCCCCATCGACACCTCCATATAAAGAACCTGTATCCATATACGTATATGCGTAACCTGAAAGTTCAGGATTGGTATAAAAATATGTCATATCAGGCGGTATTGTCAAATCAAGAAGCGCAACGTTTGCATCAATAATTTCAGTCACGCCATTCACTTTAGTAAGAATTGCAAGGTCATCTGCGCCATTATTTCTCATCCAAGCTTTGGCGGCATCATAACTTCCATGACAACTCACTGGATCAATGACCCCATCACTATGAAACCCTGCGACTTCAAAGACTCCACATAAACTTTTATTTCGATAATTACTAGATGAAAAAGCAAATACATCAGGAGTAAAAGCAAAAGCAAACAATAAAATTCCAAATAAGAGCAATCTTTTTCTCTGCATTTTTCTTCCCTCCCATTCTTACTTTAAGTATACTATATTTTAAGCCAAAAAGAAAGAAGGTTTCCTTCTTCTTTCTTACATTGACAAGAGTTGACAGCTATTCTACCGTCACAGATTTAGCTAAGTTTTTTGGTTGATCGATCTCACAACCTCTTTCTTTGGCAACTTCATAGGCTAACATTTGTAAAGCTGGAACCACAAGAAGTGTTTGTACAAAGACATGTGTCTTTGGAATGATGATTTTCGCCCCCTCTATTTTGTCTTTTATAGAATCCGTTACCACTACCATTGTATCTGCACCTCTTGCTTCTGTTTCTTTCAAATTGGATATGGTTTTATCGCTTAATTCAGGATTGGTAATTACAGCAAGAACAGGCGTTTTTTCACGAATTAAAGAAATGGTTCCGTGTTTTAATTCTCCTGCTTGATAAGCTTCACTGTGTATGTATGAAATCTCTTTTAATTTTAAACTTCCTTCTAAGCAAATGGCATAGTCCATCCCTCTTCCTAAGAAAAAGACGTTTTCCTGCTTGGAAAGCTGCTTGGCATAAGTTCGATATGCCCCATCTAATACAGCTTGAATTTGGGAAGGTGCTTTTCGAAATGCTATAAATATTTCTTCTAATTCCGTATTTGAAATGAATTTCTTTTGAACACCTGCCTTTAATGCAAGAAGCGATAGAAGTGCTACTTGCAATAAATAAGCTTTGGTAGTAGCAACTGCCACTTCACGACCGGCATGAAGGAAAAGCGCATGATCCACTTCTCTTGCAATCGTAGACATTTCAACATTGACAATTCCCATTGTATCGATTCCATTTTCCTTCGCCTTGTTGAGTGATGCAATTGTATCGGCGGTTTCTCCAGATTGAGAAATTAAAAGAACTAGTGTTTTGTGATTGTATAGCGTATGTTGATATCGATATTCACTGGCTACTTCAACACGTACTGGAATTTTCGCTTTTTCTTCTAATAAATATTTACCAATCATTCCTGCATAAAGAGCACTTCCACAAGCAACGATATGAATTTCTTCATAAGCACTGATATCCGGAAAATTTTTTAAGAAAAAGGAAGTTGTTTTTGCATAGTAATCCAATAAATTTTCTAGTAATTTGGGTTCTTCCAACATTTCTTTTAACATGTAATGCGCATACTTTTGTTTTGAACTAGGACGATTAGATTCATCACACGTTAAAACTTTCTTTTTAACAATTTTCCCATTTTGATTTAAGACTTTTACATTTTTTTGACTTAAGATGGCAATTTCTCCTTCTTCTAGCAAAAAGTAGCGGTTCGTATCTTGTAAAATCGCACCCACATCACTCGTAATATAAAATCCAGTATCAGATATTCCAACAAAAAGTGGGGAAGCTTTTCGAATCGCATAAAGATGATTACTATCCCCTTCTACTACAATACCAAGCGCATAAGATCCTACTACCTCCTGATACATTTTTTGAATCGCTACAAGAATCCCCTCGTCTCGATAAGAATCCAGCAATGCTGCAATGACTTCCGTATCGGTTTCTGTCTGAAAAGAGTAACCTTCTTTTTTTAATTTTTTCCGCAAAATAGCTTCATTTTCAATGATTCCATTGTGTACAACTGTCACCTTTCCAACTGTATGTGGATGCGCATTTGCTGTATTTGCAATACCATGTGTAGCCCACCTTGTATGTGCAATTCCAAGATGACAAGCAATAACATTTGTCTTTTCTATTTTTTCTTTCAAATTTCGAATTTTTCCAGCACACTTAATGACCTGTAAATTCTTCTGATTTAAAAGTGCTACCCCTGCTGAATCATACCCCCTGTATTCTAAATTTTCTAATCCATTGACTAACTTTTGAATCGGATGATTCGACCCAATATAGCCAATAATACCACACATAAATTCCTCCTAAATTTCTGTAGTGACTTGTTTCTTTGTTCTTATTTTGATTTAAGTTTTTAAAAACAAATCTTACGAACTACAGGATCCGTAGTAGCATCCGCCGAATCTTTCGATAACTACTCTCCTCGTCAGCTAACAACAGCTCTGGCGCTTAAGATTTATAGAACCTCCTTTTTGATAAATCTCTACCTTTAGTATATGAGAAGAAATTTATTTTGACAAGAATACGACCAAATTAGATGTAAAGGAAAGCATTATCCCTTGTTTATTTTCTTTCACTAAATATCTTTTTCTTTAATACAGTTTGAAAGTGGGTAAGTATCATTTTTTTATAGAAATAAAGATCACGCCTATTATTACAAAAATAATTCCAATTAGATTTACAAGGCTAATGGATTCTTTAAAAAAGAAATAACTTACTAGCAAAACAACGACTTGTACAATTCCAGTTGTAAGCGGTACAATATAACTTAAATCATAGGTTGCTAATAATTTTTGCCAAAGAAGAAAACTCCCAATATAAAGAAGAAAACCAAACGTAGTAACAAAACCAATCCTGAAGTTAATTCCATCTTTTAATGTTAATGATAAGGTATTTCCTCCTGCTTTTAAGCAGAAAAGTCCCCCAGTTGTCAAGAGAATGTATATAATTGTTAATAAATATTTCATTTTTTCACATCCTTGTATTTCTTGTGTTATTTTCAAATATTACGCATAATATATGCTATTATTTTTTATGTATTTTTTTTGCTTCTTCTTTTAATAAAGCTAATTGTTGAGATAATTCTATTATTTTCATTTGATTTTCATTGATTCTTTTACTATTTTTAAAGTTGATAAAAATTAGGAATAAAATACAGAAAACAAATAATAAAGAAGGTGGATATTCTACTCCAATTTGTTTTGCTATCCAGTTAATACTATAAGGAAATATTGCCAAAAATAATATAACAAGTGTTGCCATTACCCACCAAAAACTTTCTTTGATGGAAAACCTTTTCTTTCTAATATCATTCACAATATATATCATACACAGTAGTGCAATTATTATAAAATATATTCTATTCATTTTTATCACCCTTAACTTTTGGAGTTGAAATTACAATAAACACAATCGTATAAAACATAGTAATCATATATTTGATTGGCTTTATTATTCCTCCATGCATACTTTCTCCTGTTTCTCTATTCCGCATTTTAACTGGCACTTCTTTTATTGTATAACCGCCTCTTAACATTTCAATAATTAAATTAGCATCAGGGAACTCAGGATAATTTCCCATTTGAGCATATTTTTTAATTACTCTTTTATTTAAGCACTGAAAACCAGACGTTGGATCCGCTATTCTTTTTCGACAGAATAATTTGATTAAAATTTCAAATATTTTGGTACCAATCCTTCTAAATAATGGACATTTATAACCTGTGTCCTCCAAATAACGAGAACCTATTACAATGTCATACTGCTCAGATTTTGCAACCTTATATAATTTTTCTGCTTCTTTGGCGATATGTTGTCCGTCAGCATCAAATTGAATGACATAATCATAATCATGTTCAAAAGCATACTTAATTCCTGTTTGAATAGCCATTGCATACTTCATATTAAAAATATTGTTAATGCAATTTACATGGTGTTCGTCTACAATTTCTCGTGTACGATCTTTGCTACAATCATTGATTACAAGAACATCTGCATATTGTATATCTTTTTTAATTTCCTCTAAAACTTTTCCAATATTTTCTTCCTCGTTATAAGCAGGAATAACTAATAATACTTTGTCTTTTTTCATAACTACTATACCTCTTTTCTTGGATTAAAACTCAATTAAATTTAGCTTGAATTGCCTGTTTAAACGTTTTAAATGTTCTTTTCAAATTTACAAAGAATGCAAAAGGAATCTCGTTATCCTTTAACATTCGATAGCTTTCTTTAAAATTATTAAAATAGCCCTTTATTCCATCTGTCGAACGTCCACCTCTTCGCATATGAATTAAAACTTTTTCTATATAAAATAGTTGAATATTGCTCTTCATCAGACGAATCATAAAATCATAATCTGCACAAATAGGATATTTTAAATTAAATAACCCTAATTTTTTATAAACTTCTTTCTTCACATAGAGTGTTGGGTGTGGTGGGTGCCACCCCCACTTATAACTTCCCGTTTTGCTTTTCCAAATACGTGTTACTTTTTGCATTGTTTCATCACGAAACTCTAAATCTCCATAAATTGCATCACAGTTTTCTTTGGAAAAGGCACCCGCAATCGTTTTCAAAACAGTGATATCTGCCAATTCATCATCTGAATTTAAAAGTCCAATAACATCCCCTGTGGCTAGTTCAATTCCTTTATTCATAGCATCATAAAGTCCCTTATCCTTTTCGCTAACAATTTTTAATCTACCCTGATACTTTTTTTCATAAGATTTTACAATCTCTAATGTTTTATCACTACTTTTTCCGTCAATAATAATGTGCTCATACGATTTATAATCTTGTTTTAAGACAGATTCCAAAGTATCTTTTATCGTTTTTTCTGAATTATAACAAACGGTTACTACTGAAATTTTCATACTTCCTCCTCTACTTCAACTTGGAAACTCATAACGCCTGTATCCTGAAACACTTCCATAATGCTTTGATCAAATTTCTCTTTAGTGACGCCTTTTTTCAATAAAACGATTAAAAAGCCTCCACCCCCAGCGCCTAATACACTTTTTCCATCAATTAAATCAGAGATGCTTTCAAAGATAAAATCAATACATGTGTTGGTAGAATTTTGATCTAATTTTTTGATATATTCCAAATGTTCATCCAATAGCTTTCCAAATTGCTTAAAATCTCCATTTTCAAGAGCATTTACCATATCCTGTGCAATAACTTGTACATCCGCTAAAAGTTGTAAAAATTCTTGATCTCCTTTTATATATTTTTTTACAACTTCACGCAAAATATTACGAGCAAGACGTCTTTGTGCTGTATTGATTAACAGCAATCTTTCGTTTAATTCTTCTTTAATTTTCTTTGGTAAAGAAATCTTTTGAATTTGAAATTTTTGATAACTACCTGGCTGTGTTCTTGTTATTTTTAATCCTTTTACAAGTCCACCAACTTGATCCTGCCAACCACCACCTGTACTCATAAGCTGTTCCAAACATAAAACTTCGTGAAAAATTGTGCTGTCATCAATTTCATATCCCATAAATTGATATAGTGCCTTTAAAACAGTGCCTGCTAAAATACTACTTGTCCCAAGACCACTTCCTCGGGGTATCATTTCAGTATTTGTTGTAATTTGAATTCCGCCACCAATTTTAGTAAATATATCTTGCAAAGTTTCTTTTTCACTAACTAAACCACTAATTACACAAGCACATTTTAAAAGCGCATAGGAATCATTTGGATTACTACAATCTAAAATTTCACCCAATGTTTTCATTTCAGTTTTATCATTATAATCAATGCATTCAAAGACAATTTTTCGCTCTTTTAATTTTTTTATACACACAGAAATAGGATAACAATGATTTAATAAAACAGCAGCATTTAAAACACAACTTCCCCTTTCAATACAATAAGGAGGTGCATCATTCCAAGCTCCACCAAGGTTAATACGTACAGGGCTTTTTAATTCAATGAAATCTTTTTCGAATTTAGGAGAGGCCTTCTCATGTGGTTTGGCAACACTTTGTTTTACTTCTTGAAAAACCTTCTCTAGATATTCTTCCTGTTTTTTCGGATCCAACATGGAAAGTAAATAGTAAACTCTCATATTGAAACTATGATTGTTATCTTTTAAAGCATCTGTTAATTTTTGCAAGATTTTCTTTTGTTTAGAAGATGACACAAGAATATCATAAACAGGTTGTAAAGGCCCCATTTTTTCAAGTACCGTTGTTATTTTTTTCAAAAGAATATTCTCTTTCAAATTCTCTAATTGCATACTCATTTCTTTTGTATTGGCTTGATTAAAACTATCGCACATGCTAATTCTAGTTGAATCGTAATAGCTTTTTTCCTCTTCGCTGGTTGCCATATTATGTACGATTCTATAAAGAGAAAGTGCTGCCTCTACGCTTTCTTCCAGTGTAGACTTTACCGGATATAAAGAAGCATCCCAAATACTTGTTTCAGAAAATGACTGAAAGAATTTTTTATTGGTAGCATTTTTAAATACAGTATTGATTGCGAGTGGTTCTTTTGGATTACAAGAAATATCATAAATTCTTGTAACATATTGGCCACCTTTCAATAAAACCGTTGAAAGTACCACATTATTTGGCAATTCTTTCCCTCTAATTGTTGTGTTGGATAAAATTGTATTAGAATGAATGGTTGCATTTTCAACAATACTATTTTCAATATAGATGTTTTTAGCAAATGATGTATCTTGAATCCAACTGTTAATTGTTGTAATTGGATAATTTTGAGACATGTAAGAAGAAACTTCACTTTTCCAATCAAGATAATAATATTCTTCTAAATCTTGTGTCATAATATTTAAAACTTCTTCTGTTGTTCCAAAATGAAGATACAAAGCAGGAACTAGTTTTACAATTTGTAATGCATATCCAGAAAGTACCTCCCAAATTTTTTTTCTGCATTCTTCAAGCTGCACAGATTTTTCTTTTTCACCTTGTTCTTGCAAATAATCTTTTAAGGTTGCGTTCTTAGCTAAAGGATATAAGAAATCCCCATAAAAATTAAGACTTACTTTACTAGAAATAAACTGAGAAAAAGTTTTTTGGGTTTGAATTAATGATAATAATTTGATAACGATTTCAGAGTGAAGGTATACCATTCCTGTATCTAAGTCAACAGTATTATTGCGAACCGCCTTTTGTTCTAGAATAGAAAGAGGTTTTTTATGAAGAAATTCTGTAATCGTATTCTCAGAATCAGAAACAAAGACACCATGATTACAGCCCATTTCTTTGGGCACTTTTATAGAAATGGCAACTGCCTTTTTATATTGCAAGTCAATTTGTAATGGATTAAAAAGAACTAATCCATCCCCACACATGACAAAGATACCTTCGTCCATGCGATTGGGGATGTCTGCCATCTGAATCATGATTTCATCAAACAAAGTTGATGAACTATCCGGAACAAATTCGCGAGGAATTGGAGCAAAAAGTTTTCCAAAACAAGAATATTGTGGAATTCGCTTACTATCCCCTCCAGAATGAACAATTAAAATTTTCTTCTTCGATAAATCATATTTTTTTTGTAATTTTGCAAGAACATATAAAGTAGAACCACCACTTCCAATCCTATTTCCTCTTAAGTCAGGAATTACATAAAAATCTGTTTGTGAAGGAATTAAGCCTTCCTTTTTTCGTTTTTGTAATTCTGTCTTGTAAGTATCTGCTTGCATCTTATTGGAAGCTGTAATTACAACAATATCCCAAGTCGTTTTCTTTTTCAACAAAATTTCTTCATAATTTTTCTTTAAATCTTGATAACTATCTCTTAAAAATAAATTCTTAATTTTATCCACAATACTTCACCTTTCATTTTTAATTTTGTCTATATTTGCAATAGCAAAAGTATATTATTTAGCAACTAACTTTCTTTACAATTCACTTGATATAAATAAAGATTATCTTTGTGATATTTTTCATCAAATAGAATTTGTCCTTGATTATATTCATCTAAATTCCTATAAGAAGTTAAAAAATCGACATCTAACTTACATAAATCATTTGGATTTAAATATGCAGTAAATAAATCAGAGCTTGTTAATTTAAAGTTTAATTTCCCTTTTGTTAATTCGACATTAACATGTGCATAACGATTATAGATATCTTTATATTTCATTTTCGGATCTAATTTTTTCCACATAGCTAAATTAGGATAAATGTTTGTACTATTGATAACACGTTTCCCTTGTGTTCCTAAATAATTTGCAACAACAATAGAATCCAAAGCAACCCATTTATCCTTTGTATCGCCGTATTTCTTTAATTCTTTTGAAAGTGGTTTTTCATCTAATGCAGAAAAGCCTTTCATCAACGGATTCACATAAATCGTAGTTACAAAAGAAATCGCCGTAACTAGAAAAAGTAAAACTACCTTTCTAGGAATATATACTTTTGAAATACCCCTTTTTAAAAGGGAGGTTTCGTGCATGATCCTGTTTGTTTTTCTTTTTTCTTTCATTTTATCATGGAATAGAAAATAAAAGCTTGGAATAATTAATAAAAGAAAGCCTATCAGTAATCGTTTTGGTGTCGCATAATTACCTAAAACAGTATGTGCTTCATTTATTGTATAAAGACTAGACAAAACCAATAAAACTATAAAGCCAATCTTTTCTTTTTTTGTTGTTATAAGTTTTTTGTCCAGTAAAAGTGTAAACAATAAAATACACAAAAAGGAAATAATAATCCCTAATCTTCCAGCCGGAACCATATACATAAGTGTGATTTTAGCAAGAAAAGATGGGAATGACAATACGGCAAATATAAGATAAATGATTGTAAGAACTGTAAGTCCCAACAGTAATATGTTTTCCTTCCAGTGTTTTCTTTCCCGAATAAGATAGTAAATAGCAACAATTAAAACGAGTGGAAAAAAAGAATAAAAACTACTAAGTTCTGATGGATTTCCTGCATCAAAGTAAGGGAAAAAAATAGCAAGTGGATAAGAGGAAACAGGTCCATATCCAGTTCCACCAAGTACAAATCTGGCGCCAGGATAAACTGTAGACATAATTTGTTGATAGGTAGATCCACTTAAATATAAGAAATAACCAACAGAACCAACTATCATTACTACTGTAAGCAATATAGGCCATAAAGTTTTTATTCGAATAGGTTTTTGTTTTTTCGCATCAAGCAATAAATAAAATGCCAATAACAAGAAGACATAACCAAATGGGATTTGCCATGCTGGATATAATGCAAATGCATACACTAAAAAGCCCCATCCAATTAAAATTGAATATAATACTTTTCTCTTCCAATTTTTTTCTCGTAAAAAGTGATAAAACATTAAAACTGCAAATTCCCCACCAACTAAAATTTCAATCAACTGCGTAGAGTACCACCAAAAAACAGGAGGGGAAGCTGTAATTAAGATGGTTCCTATCAAAGAAGAAACTTTTTTTCCTTTAGAAAGCACCATTAATAATTCGAACGTAACTAAGAATAAGGCAATAATTCGGCCAAACCAATAGAATGCCATTCCATAATCATTTCCTAAAAAGACATAGCCAAATACGAACGGCTTTGTAAGCCCTAATATGTTAAATACAGGTGCTGGAAGTGTTGCAAAAACATCTGTTGCAACCCCACGCATAAGCGGATTGAAATAATGAAATCCCGTCTTGATTTGTGATAAGACATATGCAGAATTTACAAGCCATCCATCACTGCGAATTGCTCTACTTGTTCCAAAAATTGGAGTTAATGCAGGAACACTATAATTTGGTTCTACATAACTATTGTACATTCCATATGAACTGCCATTAAATTTACCAAGAACTAAAATAGCTAATAAAATGAGTGCAATTGGATATCTTTTTTCATAGAGAAATTGATACACTCTTTTTATTGGGAAAATGAAATGACTTGAGATGAAGAAAAGACCAAGCCATATTAAAAGAAATAAAAAGATATCAATTTTGAATAAGACTGTACTATTAAAAGAGTTATGAAGCATAAGAATTGTAAAAATATATGCCACCACTGTCTGCAATAATAAAATATAACAAGTTTGTTTTTTTGATTTCATACTTTTCTCCTTTTTTTAAATTATATCTAAATTTAGCCAAAAAGTATAGCTTTTGTTGTTTGAAATCACTTATCTAGCATAAACCAACCCTTTTTACTAAAATTTGAATTATAGAATGGATCATTCTGAAGTTCCTGTTGCCAATGCTTGTACATATAGTCAGATTCCTTTAAAAACCTTTTATATTTTTCTGTTGTTGTATCTAAACCTCTAGACTTGGATTCATAATGAATTAAGGAAACTTGTGGTAAAAAAACATTATAATAGTTTTCTTTTCGAATCCGAAGACAAAAATCAATGTCGTTGTAGGCTACTTCTAATTTTTCGTTCAAACCATTTACTTCTTCATACTTTTTTTTCTGAATCATGATACATGCTGCTGTACAAGCACTGTAATTATATGGAACTGCAAGTCTTCCAAACATGCCTGTGTCATGTTTGCTAGAACCAATATAAGCATGAGAAGCAACACCACCTAATCCCAAAATAACTCCTGCATGTTGAATCGTTTCATCTGAATATAAAAGCTTTGTTCCAACAACACCAATATGCTTTTGCATAGCATATCCTACCATTGTCGTTAACCAATCGGCACTGATTACTTCCGTATCATTATTGAGAAGGACAATATATTCTCCTTTTGCCTTTGACACTGCTATATTATTAATTTTTGAATAATTGAATGGCATAATGCAATCGACAATATGAAAATTTTTATATTTTTTAGTATAATTTGCAAAAAATTCTTGTGTCTTTTTTTCTTTGCTATCGTTGTTTACTACAATGATCTCATAATTTTTATAAGTTGTTTTTTTTAGGATAGAGTCTACACACGTTTTTAATACATCCACATAGTCTCTTGTAGGAATTATAATAGAAATAAGTGGTTCTTTTTTAATTTCATAATGAACTCGATAATATCCACTTTTTTCTTCTTTTTCTACTGTTGCCTTAATTTTTCTTCTTTTTAATGCATTTTCAATTGCAATTTTCCCTTTGTCAGCTGCATAATCTTTATTTTTAGAAGAGAGTGCTGTTGAAGTTTTCGTTTTTCTCCAATGGTATAAAATTTTAGGTACATGTGCAATCTTCTTCGTTTTTTCTACTATTTTTAAGAACAAATCATAATCTTGGGCACCCTCTAAACCGACTTCAAAACCGCCTACTTCATCAACTATCCTTTTCCGAATCATTGAGAAATGACATATATAATTTAAACTAAGTAGTGTATCCGGTGAAAAATCTGGTTTAAAATGTGGCTCACACCGTTTCCCATTTAAATCGAGTTTATCTTCATCGCTATAAATAAAATCAATTTTTTTATCTTGATTCAATACTTTTACCATTTCATACAAAGCATCACTATCTAACACATCATCATTGTCTAAAAGTGCAATAAACTCTCCATTTGCCATTTTCAACGCATCATTGCTAGCCCTAGAAATATGACCATTTTTTTCCCTATAATGAACCTTAATTCTTGCGTCTAACGCTTCACATTGCTGTAATGCTTCTTTGGTATCTTCCTTGTTAGAACAGTCATCAACTAAACATAATTCAAAATGAGTATAACTCTGATTTAAAACTGAATTAACACATTCCATTAGGAGTGAAGCATCTACATTATAAACCGGTGTCAAAATCGAAATCAAGGGTTGATATTTCAACTCCATCTTTTCATTCTTATCTTTGTCATGTAGCTTTAACCAATGTTGATAATCAGAAAAATTATTAGGATTATAAAACTTATTTGATCCCCGAGATATACTTTCTTTAAAATCATGGAAATATTTTCCCCATAAATGGATTGGCACTAAAAAATGATATTCTTTCCATAAAAAACGAATTCCTCGTCCTAATACATAAAAACAGCGTCCAATTTTCCTAAAACCTGTTTTTATAACTTCAAATAACCTAGTTTGCACTCTTTTTATTAAAAATGTCTTTGTTTTGTACAGAAGAAACCAATTCTGTTTCTCATTTTCCCTACAATAGACCTCTATTTTTTTTGAATATTTTAAAAGATTCACAATAATTGCATATTGTTTGCGATCTGAGAGTGTCAAATTATTATATTCTGTTTCAACATCATCCACTTTAACTAAAAATTCATAAGTATCTGTAGTACTACTTCCTTTGATAACAAACACGGGTTGTAATACACCTGTGACGATAGCATCCTCAATTTTTATAAATTTACATTGTTTCATAAGTCCTCCACGATTTGCTATTTTGACTATATTTATTGTTCTAAGTTTGTCATCCTATACTTCCTCTGCAAAACCTTTTTCTAATTTTCTAAAAATAAAGAGTCCAACAAAGAAAATAATGATTGTAATACCGATTAAGTATAATAACCCAGAAAATTCTGGTAACTGATGATATATAAATACTGCACGATAAGCATCTACCATTTGTGACATAGGATTTAAATAAAGTAGCCATCTAATTTTTTCTGGGAAAAGCGTCGCTTGATATAAAATAGGTGTCGCATAAAACAATAAGTTTAAAAAGAACTGAACAAGGTATTCCGTATCTTTTATATAAATGTTGATTGCTGAAAGTGCAAAAACAATTCCTAAGGTAAGAAAATACTGAATGAGTGCTAAAAAAGGAACAAACACCAAATACCACGATAAACCAGCCCCACTAAACAAACAAAATAATAAAATAATTAGGCAACTGATAAAAAAGTTAACCAACCCACTACTTGCTACTGAAATCGGTAAAATTTCTCTTGGAAAATAAACTTTTTTTATAATGCCTGCATTCATTCGTACTGTTATCATACCTTGATTAATCACCATTGTAAAAAAATTCCATGGAATAATACCTGTAATTAAGTAAAGCAAATAATTATCAGTTTGAACACGCATAATATAAGGAAAAACAATTGCATATACAGCAACCATTAAAAGAGGATTTACAAAAGACCATAGAATTCCTAAAAAAGAGCCTTTATATTTTCCTCGTATTTCTTTTTTTATATTGCTTTTTAATAATTCACGATAATTATATAAATTCTTAATCAATTGCATAATTTACCTCTTTTCTTATTCACATGTTTTCAAATAGTTGTCTATCACTTCGTTTATGTCGCCATCCATTCTAATATGTCCTTCATGAATCCAGATAGCTCTAGTACAGATTTTTCTTAAAGCAGAAAGACTATGACTTACAATGACAATTGTCTTATCACTGTCTTTTAACTCTTTTAATTTTTGAAAACATTTATCTTGGAAATGTTGATCCCCCACGGCAAGAATTTCATCAATTAAAAGAATCTCAGCATTTACATTGATAGCAACAGAAAAAGCAAGACGCATGTACATTCCAGAAGAATATGTGCGAATAGGATTATCGATAAATTTTTCTAATTCTGAAAAGGCAATAATATCCTCTATTTTTTTATCAATCTCTTCTTTTGTTAAACCAAAAATGGAAGCATTAAAATAGATATTTTCTCTTCCTGTGAAATCATCATGGAATCCAGCTCCTAATTCTAGTAACGAAGTTAATTTACCAACTGCTTCAACTTTTCCTTTTGTGGGATAGATAATTTTAGTCATCAATTTTAAGAGGGTACTTTTTCCACTTCCATTAACTCCAACTAAAGCAACTGTCTCCCCTTTTTTGATTTCTAGATTTATATTTTCTAAAACCGTTCGTTCTTCGATATTTTTTTTGTTTTTCCAAAATACCAAGCGCTCTTTTAAAGTATTTGCTTTATCATAATAGACTTTAAATTTTTTTGTTACATGATCTATTTTAATGGCATAATTCTTTTTTTTATCCATGTTTTTGTGCACCTTCCTCTTTTTTAATTATAACATGTGACTTTTATGATGTAAACGAGATGAAATTGTATTCTTATCAGCCTTGTCAAGTGTAAATTTTCATTTTTTGTTCCATTTATTTAAGTGCTTAAGCAGTAACCATTCGTTTTTTCTTTCTTTTTTGCCAGAGAGATTTTATTTGCTTCGCTACAAAAAGTCTTGCCTTTTCAATGAAGATTGAGAGAAAGAAAAGACCAATAACATAAAGTATTACCTTGATGATTATAATTTTTGAAAATGGGCCTTGTGCAGGATCTATTCCTAAAAATGAAAAAACATAGGTTCTTACATAAGAATTAAAATGAATGAGATAAACGCCAAAGATAGCAGGAGATAGAAAAGATAGAATTTTGTTTTTTATTGTTCCATGAATAGATATCGTACTAAAGAAGAGAAAATAGAATACACTTTGTACGATTACAATCGGATTATTATAATTACAAATGAAACTACTAATTGTCCTCCCCAAAAAACTCAGCAAAGAATTTTCAAAAGAAGCTAAGAAACCGCCATACTGTTCTAATAAAACATTAAGAAGACCACAACCTATTGCTAGAAAGAGAAGGATATTTCTAAGTTTTCTTCTAGAATATTTTTTAAAATGTGCATTCTCTTCAATTGGATATTTTTTAAAATAGGCACCTATCATATATAGAAACATAAAAAATAATACATCTGTTCCAACTGATGAAATAGTCATCATATTGGTAAAACTTGGAATCATTGATAAAACGATGAAACTAACCAATAACAATCGACGGTGTACCTGTTGTGATGCATGTTTTATAAACAAATTTAAAAATGGAGTAAAAAGATAGAGTGCCAAATAAATATTTACAAACCAATAATTAGAGTTAATATCAAGAATGAATATTTGTTTTAAGAAAGAAAGAGATGGGAATTTTTCATATCCTAACAAGGTAAAGAGAATTACAAATAAAACTCGATAAAACCAACTTGCTAGAAACACCTTTAAAAATTGTTTTTTAGAAAATTCCTTTTCACAATTAAAATACCCACTTACTAAAACAAATGAGTTAACATGTATTGTAAATAAAATATAAATTACATTTAGGCCAAAATGAATTCCGCCTGTAGTACTCGCAAAAATCGTAGATGGATATCCTCTTCCATATTTACATAGCACATGCCAAAACACAATCATCATCATAGATATGGCACGCATCAACTCAAAATTCATTTTTCTTTTTGTTATTCCGTTTTTCATTTCCTTCCCCACCCTACAAAAACTATATCATATTTTATATTTTCTGTTCAATATTTTTTTTGAAAACGTATTTTTTGAAGAAAATATCCAATTAAGATGAACTTCCTTTTTATTTGCAATTTTCTTCATCTTTTTTAATCTAAATAAGTTTCTAATTTCTTTGTTAAATGTTCATAGCCATTTTCATTTAAATGAAGGCCATCATCTGAGTATTCTTCTTTTAAATTTCCTTCTTCACCCTGTAATAATGCATACGTATCAATATAAGTTAACTTCATTTCTTTACAATATTTTTTTAAAAGCTTATTTATTGTCCTAATCGAATCATTTTCACGATTATGAACCATATTTTCATCCAGTTGTTTGTTTACAGGGTAGATTGCTTCTATATAGATCTCTGCTTGTCCACGATTTTCTTTAATTCCCTTTATAATTTTTTTAATATTTTCAAAAGTTTTATCAATTCCTCTTTTTTCTTCTAAATCGTTGGTTCCAATCAACAAAAAAATTTTACTGGGATTATATTGATAAACTCTTCCTTCCATATCTTCTAAAATATCAAAGGTTTTATTTCCTGCAATTCCACTATTTACAACATGATGGTCGGGGTAATACTTTTTTACATCATAATAATCCGTAATGGAATCTCCTAAAAATAATATATTTTCTGAGAGCACTTCTTTTTTTATAGTTTTTGTCACTATTTTTTCTTGGTTATGATTAAAAGTAATATAGTGAACTGTAATAAAAGTCATAGATAAAATAAGAATACCTATTAGACAAACTAATAGCTTTACGGGATACACTTTTTTCTCTATAACAGCTGGTTTTTTCTTCTTTTTCCTTTCTAAAAAGCTAACATCAAGTTCATCTTCTACATAATTTTCTTCAAAATTAAATTTTTGTTGGATTGTATTTTCTAATTCTCTTAATTGGCTTTCATATAAATGTTCATTTTTCTTTGTCCTAGTTAATTTTTTAGGAGCATTATTCATACTTTTTATCCCTTGCTTTGATTTCCTATTTTTTTTCATACAACACCTTCTTACTACTTATTGAATATATCACGAATTTGAAGGAATGAAAACAAAATTTAATTTTGCACTCTGTCAACAAAAGTTTTTGAATTATCAGTTTTCAAAAAAACACAAACCAAATAAATTCAGTGCAACGATACAGACAAATCCCTTTAAAATTGTTTACCTTTAAAATAAGGAATGCTATAATATTTTATAGATTGGAGTGTTTGAATGGAAAAATTAGTTAGTGTTATTATTGCATCTTATAATCATGAAAAATATATTGCATCTGCTATAGAAAGCGTGTTAAATCAAACCTATCAAAATATCGAGCTTATTGTGGAAGATGACGCTTCGACCGATCATACTGTTGAAGTATTAAAGCATATAAAAGATAAGCGACTCAAAAAAATATATGCCAAGAAAAATAGAGGTGCTGTTAGAACATTTAATCATTTAATGCGCATGTGTCATGGAGATTACATTGCTGTTCTAGGTTCTGATGATATTTGGTATCAAGAAAAATTGGAAAAACAAATCAACTATCTTGAAACACATGATGTAGAAGCTGTCTTTTCTATGGCTGATATCATCGATGAAAATGGCAATATTTATAAAGATGATGGCAACTTTTCAAGTAAAATTTTTCATGCAGACAATTTAAGTCGAGCCAAAAGAATGCGACTATTCTACGAAGTTGGAAATCACCTATGCCATCCTAGTTCCGTCATTTCTAAAAAAGCAGTTGAAAAAATTGGGCTTTACAATTGCACCTATCGACAACTACATGATTTTGAATATTGGATTCGTTTAATCAATGAATTTAATATTGCCATTTTAAATGAAAATCTAGTAGGATATCGAAGATTTCAACATGAAAATTTAAGTAGTGTGACTACTACCAATTTAATACGTCATATGAATGAGCATTATCATATCATCAAAGAAATGTTTGACATTATGGATGATCAAATTTTTAAAGAAGGATTTCAAGATTTATTTGTCAACAAACATGCCTCTTCCAAAGAAGAATTATTTTGTGAAAAATTTTTACTTTTACTAAATTTAAATATCTTTGGGACTACAAATAAACAAATTGCGATTAACATGCTATTTGAACACCCCGATAGCGAAAAAATTATCCAAACTTTAGAACAAAAATATCACTATACCTTAAATACCTTTTACCAAGATACTGGAAAAATTTATGAACAATACCCCTTGAGTCTTCTATTAGAAGAAAACGATGAATTAAAAAAATTAGTAACCGACAAAAATAATTTAGAAAAGGAGTTACAACAAGTATACAATTCTAAATCTTGGAAAATAACGAAACCTTTGAGAGAGCTTATGGGGAGGTTAAAAAAATGAAAAATGTAGAATTTAAAAAATTTAACACCTATTATGATAAGTATGGTAAATTAAGCCCTATTGAAGGGGAAGATACAATTCCTTTTGCAATTAAAAGAGTTTATTATATCTATGAAGTAGAAGAAAATGTGCGGAGAGGTTTTCATTCCCATAAGAATTTGGAGCAAGCGCTAATTTGTGTACATGGCTCTGTAAAAATTCTTTTAAAAACACCAGAAGAAGAACAGATAATTACCTTAGATAATCCAAGTGAAGGTTTATATATTGGTCCAGATATTTGGAGGGAAATGTATGACTTTCAAGATAGTGCTGTCCTTTTAGTTTTAGCAAGTGAGCACTATAACATTGATGACTATATTAGAGGATATGATGAATACGAAAAGTATTATAAAGAAAAATTTAAAAAGAAGGAGAAGTAAACATGAAAATTCCTTTTTCGACGATGCAATATATGCAAGAAGAAATCCATGAAGAAATAACCAAAAAATTCGAAGAAATATATCAAAAAGGTTGGTACATCTTAGGCGATGAAGTTTCGAAGTTTGAAAAAGAATATAAAGAACATATTGGAACCAAATACTGTATAGGAGTTGGAAATGGTCTAGAAGCATTATATATTGCCCTACTAGCCTTAGATATTGGTGAAGGAGATGAAGTCATTGTTCCAAGCAATACCTATATTGCAACTGCATTAGCTGTTTCTTATGCTGGTGCTAAACCAATTTTAGTGGATCCGGATATTGATACCTATAACTTATCTGCTAACGGTTTAGAAGATGCCATTACTAAAAAAACGAAAGCAATTATTGCGGTTCATTTATATGGTCAAAGTGCTGATATGGATGAAATTATTAAAATTGCTAAAAGACATAATTTATATGTAATTGAAGATTGTGCACAGTCTCATAATGCCCTTTATAAAGGAAAACAAACGGGTTCTTTAGGGGATATTGGTTGTTTTAGCTTTTATCCAGGAAAAAATTTAGGTGCTTTGGGAGATGCTGGTGCCATTGTTACAAATGATGCTTCAATTGCTAAGAAAGCAAGAGCTATTTCTAATTATGGTTCTATTGAAAAATATCATCATATTTATAAAGGCATCAATTCTCGATTGGATGAACTTCAAGCAGGTTTCTTAAGAATTAAGCTAAAAAGGCTAGATCAATATACAAAAGAACGTGTAAGACTTGCCCAAAAATATCTTACTGAAATTACGAATCCTAAAATTATTTTGCCTACAATTGGGTCAAACAGAACACATGTTTTTCACGTTTTTGCAATTCGTTGTCAAACAAGGGATGATTTAAAAAGTTATCTTGAAAAACATGGAGTTGAAACAGGAATCCACTACCCTATTTCAATTGCGAAACAAGAAGCTTATTTAAACGATCATTTGAATGATTTAGAAATTGCTTCTAAAATAGCAAATGAAGAATTAAGTCTTCCACTTTACTATGGGATGTCCGAAGAAGAAATTGAATATGTTATCAATCTTTTAAATCAATACTAAGGAAAGGTGAATTACATGAGATTAAGAAAAATTCTAGAAAAAGATGCTGATGGAATGCTAGCATGGATGCATTCCCCTCTATCTGCTAAAGTTTTTGCCAAAGATTTTAATCATTATACAAAAGTTGATGTATTAAATTTCATTCAGCATGCTGCTCAAAACAATACCGAACTGCACTATGCATGTGTAGATGAAAATGATAATTATTTGGGAACTGTCAGTTTAAAAAATATCGATAAAACGAATAAACATGCTGAATTTGCTATTTCATTTCTTGAAAAAAGTCATGGAACAGGGGCTTCTACCTTTGCCACAATAGAATTACTAAGAAAAGCCTTTTTTGAACTTGATTTGAATAAAGTTTATCTGAATGTTTTAAGTTGTAATCAAAGAGCAATCTCCTTTTACGAAAAAATCGGTTTTCAAAAAGAAGGAATTTTTAAAAATCACATTAAAAAAAATGAAACCTACTGTGATTTAGTATGGTATGCAATAGAATACGATGCATTTAACTTAAAATATAACAGTCCTACTAGAAAGGATAAATAAACATGAAGCTTATTAAAAATATATTCTCTAAACAAATTAAGATTTATTATATCTGTCAATATATGCAAGGTTATAACAAATTCTGTGATGTGATTCACGCTATGCAACAAGATCCTTGTATTAATATAAAAGTGCTCGCTTTTCCAGAAGATATCAGTCAATTTCCAAAAAACACAAATCTTCCATTTTGGAAAGAAAAATTTGGGGATATTGTAATCAATGCTGTCACTGAACAAGGTTGGTTCGATTTGCAAAAAGAAAAACCAGACTACGTTTTTGTACAAAGGCCTTACAATAACTACTTGCCAAGTGCATATAGCACGGAAAATATTGCAAAATTTACAAAACTTTGTTATATTCCCTATGGATTTAATTTACTTAATATAAGAGATGTATCTCTGAATAGGTCCTTCTTAAAAGATTTGTACTTCTTCTTTGCAGAAAACACTTATGAATATAATTATGTGAAAAAAATAATGAAAGAATATGGTTGTGGTCATTATAGTATAGATTTAGGCTATCCTGCTTTAGAAACTGAATTACAGAACTATTTTTCACATTATTCTGCTTTTGATCAAATTCCATCTCAAGAACTAAAAGTTATCTGGACTCCTAGATGGAGCTATGACCAAGCTTTAGTTAAAACTACTTTTTTTGATTACAAAGAGCAAATGATTCAATTTTTTCATAAACATCAAAAAATGCAACTTGTATTTCGTCCACATCCATTGGCTTTTCAAAATTTCATTGCGGAAGGTTTGATGCAAAAAAAAGAAGTAACTTCCTTTTTAAAGCAATTTCAGTATCCCAATATGTTTTATGACACAGCAAGTGAATATTTTCAGACATTTATGGATTCTGATTGTTTAATTACAGACTATTCTTCAATTATCATTGATTATCTTATTTTAGGAAAACCAATTATTATGTGTACACAAGATAAACATTTATTTTCTGAATTAATGCATAAAATTGACAAAGTTTGTTATCAAGCCAAAAGTTTTAATGACATTGAAAATATTCTAAAAGATTTGTCTTGTGGTAAAGATCCTTTAAAAGAGAAACGAAAGCAATTAACTTCCCAGTTATTTAAAAAAAATTATATTCACACGAGTAAACAAATTGTAGAATGTATAAAAGAAGATTTCTTTCATCACTGATTTTCTACAATCTAAAATAGTGATGTCTTTCATTTTTTTAGAATTGCAAAACAAAAATTCTTAAATCTGATAAAAAACATTATAATTAAGTTAGCACATTTATGTGTTTCCTTGTTTTTAATCCTATATAGTGATAGATAGAGGTGATACAGATGAAAACAATTATTACATACGGTACTTATGATTTATTTCATACTGGACATTATAACATTCTTAAAAGAGCTAAAGAACGAGGAGATTATCTAATTGTTGGGGTAACCTCAGATGCATATGATAAAGCAAGAGGAAAATTAAATGTAAAACAAACCTTAAGCGAAAGAATAGAAAATATTAAAAAGACCGGCCTTGCAGATAAAATTATTGTAGAAGAATATATGGGGCAAAAAATCAATGACATTATTAAATATCACGTTGATGAATTTGTTCTTGGTTCGGATTGGTTTGGCAAATTTGACTATTTAAAAGAATATTGTGATGTTGTTTATCTTGAAAGAACAAAAGGCGTATCTAGTACACAACTAAGAAATGAACAATTTGGAATTTTAAAAATTGGATATGTTGGATCCTTCAAAAAGGCAAAAAATATTATTTTAGAAAGTAAATATGTCAGTGGTTTAGAATTTACTATTTCTTATCATGAAAATCAGAAAAAAGCCTTAAAAGTTTGCAAGGAAAATATGCTCGAAAATTATACAGAAAACTTTACAGAACTTTTATCTAAAGTAGATGCATTGTATTTTACCTCTATCAAAAATCAATATAACTACATTCGTACCGCATTAGAAAATAACAAACATGTGCTTTTTGAACGAAATCCAGATTTAAAAGAAAATGCAATTTTTGAATTATATCATCTAGCAAAAACAAAGCAACTTACCTTATTTGAAGCAAATAATACAATTTACTGTCCTGGTTTTTCTAGACTTGTTTTAATGATAAAGTCTGGTAGTATTGGTAAAGTTAAAAGCATTGATATTACTTATAGTAATCGACATCAAAATATAAAAGAAGCATTAGTTTATCCTTTACTAGCCGTTTCTAAACTGCTTGGTGTACATTATACTGATATAGATAAATTTAATGTCTACGAAAATAACAGAATTATCTATCAAAAACTTATTATAAAATATGATGACTCTATTGTAACCATCCAAGTAAGTCAAGGAATGAATTTAAATGATGAACTGACAATTATCGGAAAGAGTGGTTATGTAATTGTTGAAAAACCATGGTGGAAAACAGAAACGTTTACAATTTTTAATCAAGAAAAAACAAGAAAACATAGTTTTGATTTTGAGGAAGATGGTACTCGCTATGAATTATCAGATTTTTTAAATACTGTTTTATCAGAAAACAGTTATCAAAAAATATTTGCAGATGAATCAATGTTTATTAGTAAAATAATGGAGAGAATTTATGAATGAAAAATATGCTATTGTAACAGGATCAACAAAAGGAATTGGCAGAGCTATTGCAATTGCCCTACTACAAAATGGTTATCATGTAATAATGAATTATGCAACAGATGATATTGCTTATCAAACATTTTTAGAAGAAAATCAGAAATATAAAAATAAAATTGATTGCATTAAATTAAATTTAAATACTTATGAAAATGCTATGGAATTTTGTAAGAAAGTACTACAAATTACACAAAAAATAGATGTTTTTATATTAAATTGTGGTGTAACAGAAAAAAGCGAATTTGGAAAAATTGACAAATCAGCTTGGGAAAATGCAATGAACATTAATTTGAACTGTCCTTTTTATCTAATTCAAGGACTAAACTCTTGCTTAAGAAATTCCAGTGCTGGAAGAATCATTTTAATAAGCTCCATAATGGGAAAGTACCCTCATAGTACTTCCCTTGTTTATAATGTTTCTAAAGCTGCTGTTATTTCTTTATGTAAAAGCTTAGTCAAATATTTTTGCGAAAATCAGATTACTGTCAATTGCATCTGTCCTGGTTTTATTGATACTCCATATCATAAAGATAGACCTATTGAGAGCTATAATCGAATTTGTAAAAAAATAGCCCTTCATCGTTTTGGAACAGCTGAAGAAGTGGCTAGCATTTGTATGGAAATTATTAAAAATCAATACATTAATGGTGCTAGCATTGATATTCATGGTGGCTATGATTATTTTTAGGAGGTAACATGAAAGTTAGTGATTATATAGTTGATTTTTTACATAAAAATGGGATTGTTGATTTTTTTGGTTATCAAGGAACCATGATTGCTCACCTAGTTGATTCCCTTGGCAAAAATCATAGAGTAAAAAATCATGTTTGTTATCATGAACAAGGTGCTGCATTGGAAGCTGTTGGTTATGCGAAAGCAACTGGTGGAATAGCTTGTGCTTATTCTACGAGTGGACCTGGGGCGATCAATCTAACAACAGGAATTGCCGATGCATATTATGATAGTGTGCCGATTTTATTTATTACTGGACAATTAAACACTTATGAATATACAAACGTTGATACCATACGACAACAGGGATTTCAAGAAAGTGATATTGTTCGTATTGTACAACCGATAACAAAATATGCTGTAAAAATTGAAAATGCTCAAGAAATTGCATATGAATTAGAAAAAGCATTATTTATTATGCAGGAAGAAAGAAAAGGACCCGTACTTATCGACTTACCAATGAATATACAAAGAAGTGAAATTGATATTTCTACGCTGAAACATTTTAAAAAACCAAAGCAAAATAAAATTGATTACTCAAAAATTGGGCAAACAATTTTGAACCAAATTGAAGCGAGTAAACAGCCAATATTAGTTTTAGGAAATGGAATAAGCAAGACAAAAGCATCAATAGATGCCATTAGAAAATTAGTGAACTACTTAAAAATTCCTGTTGTCTATTCTATGTTAGCAAAAGATTTACTTGAAGAAAATTCAACTTATAATTTTGGTTTTATGGGTTCTGCCTATGGACAAAGATATGCAAATATAATTGGATTCCAAAAGGCTGATCTTATCGTTTCATTGGGTTGTCGAATGTGCGGCCGCACCATTGGAATTAAGAGAGAAAATTTCAACCCAAAAGCACAAATCATTCGAATTGAAATTGATAAAGAGGAGTTAAAATTACCTATTCACAATGACTTAACATACAATGTCGATGTAAATTTAGTTATTCAAGCAATGAACAATATACTTGTAAAAAAGAATTTATCCTTTAAAAAATCATGGCTAGCCAAATGCTCTTATATAAAAAAGCAATTACAGGATATAGATG
Source organism: uncultured Bacilli bacterium (assembly GCA_947627225.1). GTDB lineage: Bacteria > Bacillota_I > Bacilli_A > RF39 > UBA660 > CANQVB01. The sequence continues at coordinate 2,572 of CANQVB010000003.1, read as the reverse complement.
ATAAAATTCCAGAATGGTTACCTAATCAATATATCAATTTGATTAATCAGTTTACAAATAACAACAGTTATATCTTCGCAGACGTCGGTCAAAATCAAGTTTGGGCTGCACATTCAATAAAAATAAGAAAAAATCAAAGAATCATATTTTCTGGTGGATTAGGAGCTATGGGATTTGCTTTACCGGCTTCAATAGGAGGATGCATTGCTAATAAGCATAACACTACATATGTAATTGTAGGAGATGGTGGCATGCAGATGAACATTCAAGAATTGCAACTCATTCAAAAAGAAAGGTTACCAATAACTATCTTTGTTTTTAATAATTCTTCCTTAGGTTTAATTCATCAACAACAATGTGATATATTTAATCATCAGTTTTATGGTTCTTGTAGTGAATTTGGTTATTCTGCACCAGATTTTGCTAAAATTGCAAAGGCATATGGCATTTGCGCATATCAAGTTGATTCTATAAAAAAATTTCATAAAGTATTAACCACTTATGACAATCATAAACCTACGCTTATTGAAATTAAAATACCAATTGGAACAAAAGCCTACCCAAAGACTCCTTTCGGAAAAGAAATGTATAATCAAATGCCTTATTTGCCACAAGATTTACTTGAAGATTTATTAAAATTGTAAAAAAATAGACACCTCTCATTTGTGCCTATTTTTTTATATTTTCCTACTATTTTGGTACGCCTCTTTATAATGTCCTTCTAAAATATCCTCTATCCAGTCTCTGTGTTCTAAATACCAATCGACGGTTTCTTTGATTCCATCCTCAAAAGTGTAAGTTCTATCCCAAGATAGTTCTTTTTCAATCTTAGAAGAATCAATTGCATACCTTAAGTCGTGCCCTTTTCTATCTTCCACAAACGTAATTAAATCTTCACTTTTTCCCATCTGTTTTAAAATGGTTTTAACCACTTCCAAATTATTTCTCTCAGCATGACCACCAAGGTTGTAAACCCCTACTTTCCCTTTTCTTTCAATCAAATCAGCACTAACATTATGACCGTGAATATATACCCAATCGCGTACATTTTCTCCCTTACCATTCAGGGATTTTTTCATTTTTTAAAGCTTTAGAAATTACAACTGGTATCCATTTCTCTGGAAATTGATAAGATCCATAATTGTTAGGACAACGACTAATCGTAGCAGGTAAGCCATACGTTCTATGATAAGCCATAAACAACAAATCTACACTTGATTTACTTGTTGAATATGGACTTATGTATGAATTGGGGTTTTCTCTTTAAATAATAATTTTATAGAATTATTCCTATTTTCCTTGAAAAAGAAACAATAAAAATTAAAAACAATCTTCACTATTTAAGGTAAAAATTGTTTTTTAATTTGAATTTAGTATATCTTCTAAATAAAATTACTACTCGTTAGAATCTGCTACTTTATAAATTTCCTTTTTATAATATTTGTTCATTGCTGTATTTGGCCATTTATTTGGTGAATATCCAAGATCATCAAAGTATAATAATCTTGATTTTGCTCTTAATTCTTCTACTTCCACAACTTTTAATGTTTTATCATTATATCGTTTTATTCTCTCATCCATTTCTTCTCCATAGTTAGAAGCTGTATGATTTCGAAGTTCATGGTAAGCAATCAATGAATTGGACTCTCTTCCATTAATAGGCATTAAAAACAAGCAAACAAGTCCTACACAGGTAACAGTTCCCAAAAATATTTTTGTTTTTGATGCAGTAAATTTAGAAATATTAACATAGTTCTTCACAGTCAAAAATAACCAAATCATAGTATACAGTATCCAACTAAAAAACATAAAAGTAATCCAAACAACATTTTCTAATCTACCAGCACCAAAATTTTTCATTGCATAATAAGGTACACAGAACATTCCGCATAAAATCATCAACATTCCTAACACTGTAAAAATAATATGTTTTAGGGAAATTCCCTGCCATCTCTTTTTATTGCTATTCGCAAATTCAATTGCAACAGGCGTAATTAAGATAAGACTTAAAAGCCAAATAGGTGAAAAACAACCACCACTTATCTGATAAACATGCTGAATCGTTGCAAGGATTGTACCTAAAACAGATTGTTTTTCAAAAACACTTTGACGAACCATAGTACCAGGTGCAATGTACATAATTCCAAACCCTACTAAAGCAGAAAGCAAAGGGAGTAAAGAATAATATCGTTTATTACGAATTAAATAAATAGAGAAAAAGATGAGTAGCAATATATTTGCAAAAGCAGTGTCATGATTTGCACCTGATATTAAAAATGATAAAAGAATACTGCCAATAATCAAAGCATTACTTATGCGCTTGTTTTTGTTAAACCATACTTCAATCAACAAACAAACATTTAAGAAATTTGCAAATACCCAAGGCATATAATTCATTGCACCATTATACCAATATATTCCTTCTACAGGAGAAGGTAACCAAAGTGCAAAAAACGTCAGTATACCAAATGAAACCACTATACAATATAACATTGATTTTTTTAGAAAATGTCTGTTTAAAATGTGCATGGCTCCTAAAATACATAAATAACAAATAAGTAGCACAATAAAT
>CANQVB010000002.1 GCA_947627225.1 uncultured Bacilli bacterium | reverse complement strand
AGGTTCTCGTCATATAAAAATACGTACTTCGGGAACAATACCGGGCGCTTGAAGCCTTTTTTACCCTGTCCTTCCTGATGGACCTGCATCATAGCGATCGAGCACATTTTTGCAAAGCGCCCAGTACCAAGGCCGAATGAGAAAGTAATAAACGGATAATCACCACGGGAAGATCCAACCGTATTCAGTTTATACTCAATACCTTGATAGCCTTGTTCACACTCTCTTCGTGTCTTTTTCCAGGCATATTCTTCCGCTTTTGATGGATCACTTCCACCTGTAATTTCCATATATTCTTCATAATACTTGTTGTAACTTTTCTTGGCATATGGTGTTAGAATTGTATCTACTTCTGGCACTGTAAATCCACCATATTGCATTGCGGCAGTGTTGATAATGACATCACCCATAACATCGTAAGCAGTATCCAGGGTTTTTGGTTCATTGTACCAAAGATTTCCCATTTCAAAGCCATCTTTCATGACAGCACCAACATCACATAAACAACAATTCATGGTGTCTCTTCTTGCACTCATATCATGTACATAAATATAACCATCTTCACAAGCTTCAATCTCTGCTTTGGTTAAAAAGAATTTCTTATAAAGCTCTTTATTTAAGTTTCCATATACCAAACTTCTCTGTGTTGATACAAGCGCACTATCTGTATTGGAGTTTTCTTTATCCCCAATATAATTGATTGCTTGTGCTTTTTTGTAGACTTTATCTAAAATATGAACGAAGTCATTCTTATAATTTCTATACTCCCTATAACTTTTAGCAACCAAAGGATTTACTTGTTCAAGCGCTGCTTCTACACAATTGTGGATTTGGCTCACCTCTGCATCACTCGTTTGATTTTTTAATAAATCAATGACAATATGAACAACTTCTTCTTTGGCTTCCTCTGTCAAATCTACCATAACACGTTCTGCACTTTTTTCAATGGCAGCTTGAATCTTTGCCCCATCGAATGGTTGTCTTGTTCCATTTTTCTTAATAATGTTGATTTTAGGATTCTCATACTTTTTTCGTGTTGTTGGTTTCTTTTCTTTTGTTTTTACCACTTCTTTTTCTTTTACTTTCTCTTTTTCTTTTACTTTTGTCATTTCATTCACTCCCTTATTTTTTATGCGTTAAGACGATTATATGCCTTCAAATTGTCTTTTTCTTCTTTTTTTACTAATTGTAAACTTTTATTTGTGTTCGATTTACACAAAAAATCTTACAAAAAAACATACGCATTTCTTATTCTATAAAATTCAACGTTTCTTTATTTTATAACACTTTTTTAACGTTTTTTGCCTTCTTTTCACAAAATGTTTTTTTTGACTGTTTTTTATTCTTATTTAAGAAACACCTTGATTTATCAAGCTTTTTAACCTATAATGAGAGTAGTTAAAGGGAGGTGTCAAAATTTTGGAAAAATCGACATTATTTGACACTTTAGTCGTCGTGAAACGAAGTGGTCAAAGAACCACCTTTCAAGGAGAAAAAATTGCAATTGCCATCAAAAAAGCTTTTGACAGCGTCGAGTATCCATACCAAGAAGAAGATGTGAACAAAGTCTATGAAAGTGTTTTAAAGACGATTCTACAAGAATACATGACGAGAAAAACCATCCAAATTGAAGATATTCAAGATTTAATTGAACAAACGCTAGAAAAGATGGGATACCAAGATGTCTTTCATTCTTTTCAAAACTATAGAGAACAGCGAAGCGCCTCTCGAAAAGCGTTTGTAACCAAGCAGCAACATAAATTTTTAAAATCGATTGAAGCATTAGGGCTTAATACACAGGAAGATGAAAAAAAAGAAGAGGGCCCCAAAGAAAGACTGTTGCATTACGGTACGACCATTGCATCAGGGTTTGCCAAAGCATATCTACTTGAGACAAAAATTTTAAGAGCCATCGATACTGGAAAGATTGCAATCCCTCATCTAGAATCCATTGCACTTGGAAACATTGAAAATATAGAACTGGATGTGGAACGACTCGAGAAAGAAGGCGTTCAACTTTATGAAAAAGAATCTTCCTCTAAAAATATCGAAGAATTCTTAGACTTTCTAGTTCTTCTTTTAAAATCTGTATCCACTTCAGTATACGGTCAAATCTTGATTTCCAATTTAGATTATGCGGTCACTTCTTATCTTCTTAAAACCTATCAAGAAACACTCTTACAAGAAATGAATTCTTTCTTAGAATATGCAGGATTCAAAGCTTTTTTAAGTATGGATCGAATTGAAAAAGAAATTGAGAAAATTGAAAGCATTGATGCAGATTTATCTACTCTTTCGCTTTTATATCCAAAGACAGAAATGCTACAACTTGGATTTCGCAAAGTCGTTTTTCTTTCACAAAAGAAAACTAAACTAAGATGTAAGAAAGCCATTTCACAGTTTTTAAAGAACCTGAACTCCATTTATGATAAAGGCATGTCTTTTCCTATCATTACTATTGGTCTTGGTACAAACGAAACAAAAGAAGGAAGACTTTTTATGGAAACGCTTTTGGAAGTGGAAAAAGAAGACATGCGCACCGTACCTAGTTATATGTGGAAACTGAAGAAAAACTGTAACTGTAAGGAAACGGATCCAAACTATGACCTTACCAAAAGCTACCTTGCACTTTCGCTCATCTCTTCTAAATTTCGATTTACCAATCTGGAAATGAAGGCGAACAAAAACCTTTATAAAAAGGAAGATCCCACTACAGAAGTTTGCTATTTCCAAGATGGTGGGAGGGTTGTAGATGATACAACAACACAGGATGCTAGAGTGATGGGTGGAAAGGGAAATCTATTTACTTGTTCTATCAATCTACCACGACTTGCTTTCAAAGCACAAGAAGAGAAAGCAAAGGATGCCAAAATCGATGTCAAAACCTATTTTTTAGACTTGCTCGAGCAATCCCTTGACTTAGCAAAAGATGCTCTCCTTTCTTATTTTGAAGCACTTTGTAACAAACATTGTTATCAATTTCCTTTGCTTCTTTTGCAAAACATCTGGCAAGATGGAAAGAATTTAAAAGATATCGACCGTCTTCGAAAAGTATTGAAACATGGAACGCTTGCCATTCACTTTGTAGGACTAGAAGAAGCTTTATATTCCCTTACAAACCAAAAAAGAAGTCAAAAAGAAACAGAGACACTCGCTACCAAAATTCTCCATCAAATGAAAGAAAAAGTGAAATCTTACAGCAATTTATATAACTTAAACTTTACATTATCTGCAAAAAAAGTTCCTGAAGTTTGTAAGCATTTTAACCAAGTTGATACAGCCATTTATGGAAAGCATAAAGGCATTACAGAAAAAGAGGCTTACAGCAATGGCTTTGAGACAGGCCTTTCTTCCTGGCGTGAAGTGCTTGCCTTCGAAAAGAATTATCACCTTTTTACAAATGGAGGGCATCTTTCTTGCTTTCCACTTTCTAAAAGTGAACGCCATCATATTGAAGAAATTTTACAAGACATTCAAAAAGAAGAGATTGGTGCTTTCTATTTTGAAGAAAAACACTAACTCTTCTTTTTTGTTCCTCGATTTTTTATCTTCTTATAACAAGAAAAGGCGATTTTATAAAGGCGGTAAAACCCTTTAGAAATCGGAAGATCAAACTCTCCAATATATTCTCTTACTTCTCCATCAAAGCCTCGTTTAAACTCATAAATCCCATGCATCTTTCCCTTTGTGTCAAAGTTTCCATCAATACCATAGAAGTTATAAAGTGTACATCCTTTTTTTAAAGCCCTCTGAATCGATTCCCACTGGATGAGATACTGGCTTGGATACTGCATAAATTCTTGAAAACTCCCTCCAAAAAGATAGGTTGTTTCTCTTCCATACTGTAAGAACATAGAACCACCCAGTAAAATTTTACTTCCTTTTTCCTTTTCTAAGCTTGAAAGTGCTTCCATTTTGGCAGTAATTCCAGAAAGACGTTCTTCAATTTCTTGGCATGTTTTTTCGTATTTTTTGCTTTCTTTCTGCTTGTCGCAAGCTTCCCTCTTTTTTTCTTGTTCTTCCTTTTGTTCCTTTAAAGATTGCCTTGCTTTTTTACAATCTAAATAACAAAGTAAAACGATACAATGTTCTTTTAAAATGGCTTTTAAGTTTTGGTAATAAGAAAGCGGACGATCTAAAAAACCACGACGACTTGAAGTGTGCTCCATAATGGCTTTAAAAAGAGAAATCTCATCTTCCTGCATCTCTTCGACTACTAGACCTTCTTTTTCGCACTTTTTAAGAGACCTTTTTGTCCTCGAATCAAAGTGTGCATAAAGTTCTTCTTCGCTCTTATCCTTTAAGGGAAGCACAAACACCCATCTTGGTTGGAGTTCTTTTTCAATGTCCTTTTGAAACCCATAGTGTATATAACCCAAAGACTTTAAATCTGTAACAACATCATGATGGTCGATTCCATTTTCTATCAAAGCCCCTTCTTTATCGCGTTCATTTAAAAGAAGCGGGGGGTCAATCTTTACAAAAATAGCACCTTTCTTTTTCAAATACGTTTTAAGTGCATCTGTAAAATCTTTTACCAAATCTCTGTCTTCGTAATCCAGTAAAAATCCTCTAGGGCTATAGCACATTTTCTTTCCTAATAAAAGTGGCTTTAAAAGAAGAAGCGCTCCTGCTTTTTTCTTCCCCTTTGTGTAAAGAAGAAAGACATGACTCCACCCATTTTTTTCTTTTAATTCAGCCCATTCCTTCGTTTGATGGAAGGTATAAAGGGGCTCTTTTTCCGCAAATTTTTGAAATTCTTCGAAAGAAACCTCCTGAAGCATACTATTCCTTCTTTCTTATTTTGTTTTCATGTTTAGTATATCGTTTTCTAAAACGCAAGTCAAACACTGCTATTTCTATTGTTTCCAAAATAACAAGCGTTCATTCCCTTCATTTTTACTGTTTAGGGATTTGCAAAAAATGTTGTTCTAGAAAGAAAAATCCAGTATAATGGACTATAGAATAGCTAAGATAAAAAGGGAAGGAGTTTTCATTTATGCTTGTAGAATTAAAGAAGAAAGAGTTTGATGAATTTGCTGAAAAACAGCAACATAATAATTTTCAACAGAGTTCTTACTGGGCAAAATTTATGGAAAAAGATGGATGGCATCCTTACTTTTTAGGATATAAAGAAAAAGAGGACATCCTGGCAGCGACGGTGCTTTTTTCTCAAGATACAAAATTTTTTAAAAAGCGTTATTTCTACGCCCCTCGTGGTTTCTTGCTGGATTATGACAAGGAAGAATTGCTTACAAATTTTACCAAAGAAGTGACTCGTTTTGTTAAAGAAAAACGTGGCATTTACTTAAAAATCGATCCTTACCTTCCCTTTCATAAACGAGACAAAGATGGTGAATTGTTAGAAGGTGGAAAAGACAACACCCGTATTGTAGAACGACTCGAAAAATTAGGATTTATGCATGTTGGGGATGATTTTAAACGAAACATGGTACAACCTAGATGGCTTTATGCAATTGATCTTCAAAATCAGAGTATGGAAGATTTAGAAAAACAGATGCGCGAAAAGACTCGGCAAATTGTTCATCGAAATGCGCGAGAAGGAATTCAAATACGGTTTCTTAAGAAAGAAGAACTTCCACAATTTGTAGCCATTATGAAAGAAGTGAGCGACAAATATCATACCCTGGAATACACCAATCATTACTATGAAGATTTACTGGATGCCTTTCCAAAGGATGCTTTAAAAATGGTCGTCGTAGAGCTTCATCCCAAAGAGGCCATTGCTTCTTTAGAACAAGAGATTGAAGCACAGAAAAAAAGTTACTTCAATCGTGCGTTTCAAAAAGATGCAGTTCTTCACATGAACGAAGAAACTTATCAAAAAAAAGAGGCCCAACAAGAAGACCTCATTCAAGTCTTAGAAGAGAAAAAGGAAGCCTACCAAACCGTTTTACAAGAACATGGAGAAACCATTCTTTTAGGGGGATACTTCTTCATTCTCTATGGAAATGAAGTCATTTCACTTCATGGTGGAGTTTTTGAAGAATGGAAAAATTTAGATGCTTCTGTCACCCTTCATTATGAAATGATTCGATATGCCAAAGAGCAGGGTTATAATCTATACAATCTCTATGAAATTTCAGGAGACTTCAGAGAAGATAGTCCCATGTATGGAAGCTATGCCTACAAACGAAACTTCGGTGGAGAAGTGGTAGAATTAGTGGGAGAGTTTGATTACGTTCTAGATACTTTTTTATATTCAACCCTAAAGCACTTCTTCCCACACTACTATGGAATTAAAATGATTCGTAAGGAAAAACTCTAGAATAGGTCATTCCAAATTCTCTTTTAAACCATCCTAAATCAAGGGTTGGTTTTTTTGTTATTTTTACTTGGGATAGTAAATAATCATTGCAGAAAAGGAATAAATTTGTTCTTCCCCTTGCGCAAAGCTATTAATTTGGTATTTGATGTCAATGACTTCCCCTTCTAAATCATCTAAAAATTCGTTCATATCTTTTTCTAAATCTACTTCATCTTCATAATCAAATAATTTTACTTTCATAGAATTCACCAAATCTAGTATAAAAAAAGATTTCCACAAAAATTGTCGAAATCTTTTTCTTCTTATTAGATGACTAACTTTCGCACCCTTTGGTTATAAATGTCATAGCGCTTCATGACATCCATTTGTTCTTCTAAAGTAATTCCTTGCATCGTATTGGCATAGAATTGACAATTGCCAAACATTTCTACACACCCTCCACAACGAACACATTGTGGTACCAAAGACCAAGCAACCACTTCACTATATTTTCTAATTTCATCCACAACGGCTTCCCAATATTTGCGTGTTGTTGGATCCGCACACATACAAAGTCTTCTTTCAGAAATGCTCATTAAGGCATTTAAATTCGCATCCATTTCCATAGGAACTAGATTCATTTGACTTCTTTCTTCGCGAGGGGTATTGGTGCGATCTTCCCTTTCTGTTCCTATAAATTTTTCACAGCCTTCATGGTGTCTTGCAAAATGGGTACTCATTGCATATGGAATCTCCTCCCACTTCCAACTCACTTCACCTCTTCGAATGGGCGAATGCCTACAGATGAGTAATTTTTTCTTCCATTCTATAGATGGTTCTTTACTCCCTGCAATTTTACTAATCGTTGTCATGCAAGCAGATTTAATGCGTAGCCAGTCTACATCATACCGTGTGATTTCTACATTCGTATTGTATTCTTTTTCCATCTAAATCCTCCTTTTTCACATTTTTCCCTGAAAAGATGGGCTATAGTGTCTTTTATGAACAGGCACAACCAGTGGGCGTTTTCTTTTCTTTTCCTCTTCTTCTAAAAGAGAAAGCGTTCGTGTCATTTTGAGTAAAAGCTGGTTTCCTGTATTCAAGGGTAAAATTTTGGAAGCTTCTACATATTCTTCACAAAAGGGTTCTTCTTTTGGACAGCTAAATGCAGTTTCCGTATTTACTTTCGTTTCTTGTAAAATGGCTACTGCAAGAGAAAGTCCTCTATAAAACCGTTCAAAATTCTTTTTTTCTTCCATAAACTCCGCATTAGAATATGTTCTTAAGACTTCTTGTTTTATCTTGCTTTTATATTCCCCTCGAAGAAGAAGGAGCATGCGACCATTTAAAAAGCGTGTTTTCAGTTCTTTTTCTTTTGTCATCTGTTTTTTTAAAAGTGTGATAGCAAGATTTTTGGGCATCCATGTTTCACCTAGTAACATAGCACCTTCTAGCGATAGTAAGGATTTACTACAATCACTTTCCGTGCATGCATAAAAATCAAATATTTTTTGCGCATTCATGGCGGACAAAGATAATTTTTCTTTTTGAAATAGGTATTGAAATAAGATGTCTTCTCTACCCTTCATTTGCTGTAAGACCTCTTTTTCATAGCAACCACAATGAATTTCTTGAATAATCTCATCTTGCCTTGTTTTTAAAAGATGTTCTATATATCCTTGATAGTTTTGAAAGGTATCCTCTTCTCTTTGTTTTGGCTTTTTGTATGTTTCTTGCTCATAACGAAATAGATAACAAAGTTGATTTAGTACATTCAAATCAATTGTATTTTCTTGTGGGTAATTTGGAATTAAATCATAGACTTTTCCTTCGATATCAAATTTGTACTGAAACCCCATCCTTTGAACCTCCTACTCCTTAACGACAATGTTACAAATTCGTCCTTTGATTACAATTACTTTTACAATTTGTTTGCCTTCAATGTGTCTTTTCACATTGGCTTCTTCCATTGCCTTTGCTTCAATTTCTTGGTCTGTATCCTCTTCTTTAACTAGAATCGTTGCTCTTACTTTTCCATTGACTTGAACAGCAATTTCTTTTTCATCTTCTACTAAATATTTTTCATCATAAACAGGCCATGGTTCATAGGCAATGGTTTCTTTGTGTCCGTAAAGTTCCCAAATCTCTTCTCCTATATGTGGGGTGATACAACTCATCATTTGAATAAACTTTTCTGCATATTCTTTCGGACACTTTCCTACTTTGTAACACTCGTTTACAAAAATCATCATTTGACTGATGGCAGTATTGAAACCAAGACTTTCAAAGTCTTCGGTCACTTTTTTGACAGTTTGATGATAAATCTTTGTAAGAGTACCATCATTTTCTTCGGTTAAATTTTCAAGATTTGTAAAGAATCGGAAGACACGGTCTATAAATTTCTTAGCCCCTTCTACGCCACTTGCACTCCATGGTTTTGAAGCTTCGATAGGCCCCATAAACATTTCATATAAGCGAAGTGTATCGGCACCATATTCTTTGGCAATGTCTTTTGGATCAATGGCATACTCTGGATATCGCTTTCCCATTTTGATTCCATTCTCACCTAAAATCATTCCCTGATGGACTAACTTTTTGAAAGGCTCTTTGACAGGAGATAACCCCTTGTCATAAAGATAGCGATTCCAAATCCTTGAATACATTAAGTGTCCTACCGCATGTTCTGGACCTCCCATATAAAGATCGACAGGAAGCCAGTGCTCTGCTAGTTTTGGATCACAAAATATCTTCTCATTTTCTGGGTCGATATAGCGGAAGTAATACCAACTAGAACCAGCACTTCCTGGCATTGTGGAAGTCTCCCTTGTTCCACTTCTTCCATCTTTGGTCGTATATTGCTTCCATTCGGTTGCATTTTCCAAAGGTGCTTTTCCATGATGTCCTTTATAGTCAGCAAGTTCTGGTAAAACAAGGGGAAGTTCCGCATCTTCTAAAACGTAATCTGTACCATCTTCTAAGTGTACAATCGGAACAGGTTCTCCCCAGTATCTTTGGCGTGCAAAAATCCATTCCCGGAATTTATAGTTTACTTTTCTACTTCCACAGTGATGTTCTTCTAACCATTTTACCATTGCATCAATCGCTTCTTGCTTGTTCATTCCGTTTAAGAACTTAGAATGGATATGCGTTCCATCTTTCGTCATGGCACCTGGATTTTTGGCATATTGGTACGTTTTTTGATGTAGTTCATCCTGAATTTCTTCTACTTTCTTTTCATCAACCCATTCAACATCGAATACTTCATCTTCATCTAATTGTTTTTCAACTTGCTCCTCATCTTTTAAATGGAAGAAGAAACCTGTACTTTCAATACCAAAATACTTGTCCTTATTATAAGCATAATAATGGTGCTCTATCTTAGGAAGTTCTGCAATGCATTCTACGTTTTTGTATCCTGTTTCTTCTTGAATTTCACGAATTGCACAAGATAAGGCATCTTCGTTTTCTTTTCTTGTACCCCCAATAAAAAGACGGCCCCCTTTTTCATGCCAATTGATCGTTAAATACTTTTTCGTTTTTGGATTGTAAACAACTGCCACAATGGATTCCTTTTTTGTCTCATTTTCATGGGGTGTTCCGGTCACTTCTTCTAGAACCTGGATAATGGGAATACCAAACTTCTTTGCAAATTCATAATCTCTGTCATCATGTGCAGGTACTGCCATAATCGCACCTGTTCCATAACTTGCCAGTACATAGTCACTGATATAAATTGGAATTTTTTCTTCATTGACAGGGTTGATGGCATAAGCCCCTGTAAAGACACCTGTCTTGTCTTTGTTTAACTCCGTCCGTTCCAAATCACTTTTAGAAGCACAAGCTTGTTTATATGCTTCCACTTCTTTTTTATGTTCTTCAGTGGTAATTTCATCCACATAAGCATGCTCCGGCGCTAGAACACAATAAGTCGCGCCAAACAAAGTATCACAACGTGTTGTAAATACTGTAAATTCTTTTTCATGTCCTGCAATTTTAAACGTGACATGGGCACCAATTGACTTTCCAATCCAGTTTCTTTGCATTTCTTTGGTAGATTCTGGCCAATCAATTTCTTCAAGGCCTTCTAGAAGTTTTTCGGCAAAGGCAGGTTGGTCAATACAAAGTTGTTTCATGTTCTTGCGAACAACAGGGTATCCTCCACGTTCTGATTTTCCATCGACAACTTCATCATTGGAAAGAACTGTACCCAGTGCTTCACACCAATTGACTGGCATATCTACATACTTCGCATAACCATCTTGATAAAGGTTTTTAAAAATCCACTGGGTCCATTTATAAAATTTAGGATCACTGGTTGCCACCATCTTGCTCCAATCATAATCAAAGCCAAGCGTATTTAACTGTTCACTAAAATACGCAATGTTTTTCTCCGTAAATTGACTGGGATGGTTTCCAGTCTGGACAGCATATTGTTCTGCAGGAAGTCCAAACGAATCATATCCCATTGGATGAAGGACATTATAGCCTTGCATTCTTTTCATGCGAGAGACAATATCCGTCGCAGTATAACCTTCTACATGCCCTGCATGAAGGCCAACTCCACTTGGATATGGAAACATATCAAGCACATAGAATTTTGGCTTACTAAAATCCCACACATCTGTCTTAAATGTCTGATGCTCCTTCCAATAAGTTTGCCATTTCTTTTCTATTTTACTAAAATCATACATGTTTCTTCTTTCCTTTCTTTTGATAAATTTTTCCAACTAAATGGTAGCTTACAAGAATAATAGGAAGCGTTAAGAAGGCACCTAAAACAAGCTCTAAGATAAAACTTTTGGCAACCATGATAATGGTTACAACAAGGGCAATGTCGAACGCACTCACAACACTTACAAGATTCAGTAATCGTTTGTACTCTTTTCCTTTTAAATTGATTTTGTACCTTGTTTCTAAATAACGAACTTCAACAGGTTTCTTTTTGGACTTTCCTTTTTTTTCTTTTCTTACCACAAAAAGCTCATAAATCAAAAAGACAAATACAAAGGTCATTCCAAATAAAATAAGCTCTTTCATCACACACCTCCTAGTAAAAAAGACACCTTTCCATAAGAACCCATACTCTTTGGGCGGTACCATCTTATTTCATAGTGTCTATGCATCTTTTTCATGATAACGGATTTATTCCGAAATGTATCTTAGAAATCAAGTTCACTCCTGTTCTTTCTCTATTTCCACCAACCATAGAGTCTCTTTCAAAGCATTGAGAGTTACTACTATTTCCACACATTTATCAAATGTAATTTTAGTATACGTTCTTTTTCCTTCTTTTTCAAGCCTTTTATTTTGAAGGTGCTTTTTTCTGATATGTTTTTGAAATTGTGTTTTCTTGTTCCATCTGAGCAATCAGTATATCTAATTGTTTTTTGTTTTGAATATTCCAATCATCACTAAAAGTGGCATTTTTTATTTCTTCTTCTTTTTTCTCATCTAAATATTGCTTTACTTTTTCTGTATAGGTTCCATCTGCGACTTTTTGAATAAAAGTCTTAGAGATTGGAAAGTCTAGTAAAACGGCTTGTTCTAGGAGTGTAGTTGCAATCTTTGCCGCTTCTTCCGTTTTTGCGTTTGTGATACTTTGAACATAGTCAAAGGCATCTTCTTGTGCTAAAACCGCTTCATTGCAAGCCACTTCTGCTCCATATTCTGCTTGATATTCTTCCTTTGCATTTGTTATCAAAGTAACATAGCTAAGCGCATTTTCTTTTTTTAAAACACTTGCATTACAAGCAACAGCTGTTCCATACATCGCTTGATAATATACTTTAGCGTTTACAACGGCCTCTACATACTTTATTCCATCTTCTCTTGCTAAAATTTCTTTATTTTGAGCAATGGATACTCCAAATTGTGCTTGGTACCATGTCTTTGCCTGAGTAATACTTTTTATATAATCAAAAGCATCTTCTTTTGCTAACACAGCTTCATTGCAAGCAACGACTGCTCCATATTCTGCTTCTTCGCTTGTTGTAATTAACTTTGTGATAGCAAGGCCATTTTCTATTTTTAATTTAGCCATTTTATGAGCAACTGTTGCTCCATATCTTGCTTGGCATTCGTCTTCGGCATTTACCACTACTTCTACAAACTGGACCCCATCTTCTCTTGCTAGAACATCTTCATCACGAGCAACCTCTGCACCGTATCTCGCTTGTAATTCTTCTTTTGCGTTCACCACTGCTTCTACAAACTGAACCCCATCTTTTCTTTCTAGAATTTCTCTATTTTGAGCAACGACTGCACCATATTGTGCTTGGTAATCTTCTTCTGCACTTGTTACCAATCTGAGATATTTAAGAGCATTTTCATTTTTTAAAACGGCTTCGTTCTGGGCAACATCAGCTCCATATATCGCTTGATAATCTTTCTCTGCATTTGCAATCGTTTCTACAAATTGGTCTCCATCCTCCCATGCTAAAACGGCTTTTGTTTGAGCAATTTTTGCTCCATATTGTGCTTGCGTTTTCCCTTTTGCTTTTACAACAGCTTCTACAAACTGAACCCCATCTTTTCTTTCTAGAATTTCTCTATTTTGAGCAACGTCTGCTCCATATTGTGCTTGGTAATCCTCTTCTGCACTTGTTACCAATCTGAGATATTTAAGAGCATTTTCATTTTTTAAAACGGCTTCGTTCTGGGCAACATCAGCTCCATATATCGCTTGATAATCTTTCTCTGCATTTGCAATCGTTTCTACAAATTGGTCTCCATCCTCCCATGCTAAAACGGCTTTTGTTTGAGCAATTTTTGCTCCATATTGTGCTTGCGTTTTCCCTTTTGCTTTTACAACAGCTTCTACAAACTTGATTCCACCTTCTCTTGCTAAAACATCTTCATCACGAGCAACATAAGAACCATAGTCTGCTTGATAGTCTTCCTCTGCATTTGTTATCAATGTAACATAGCTAAGAGTGTTTTCGCTTTTTAAAATTAAATCACTAACAACCTCTACTCCATATCTTGCTTGATAATTTCCTTTTGCATTTACAATTGTTTCCACAAATTTGATTCCATCTTTTCTTTCTAGCATACCATAATATTGTGCAACTTTGGTTCCATACTCTGCTTGATACCATTCCTCTGCACTTGTTACTAATGTAACGCATTTAAGAGCCGCTGCATTTTTTAAAATGGCTTTATTCTTGGAAATTTTTGCTCCATCTTGTGCTTGGTTGATTCCCTTTGCCCTCGCAACTGCTTCTACAAACTTGATTCCATCTTCTCGTGCTAAAATTGCTTCATATTGGGCAACGTCTGCACCATAAAATGCCTGGTACTCTTCTTCTGCATTTGAGATAAGTTCAACAAATTCATGAGCATTTTCTTTTGTTAGGATGGCTTTATTCCGTGCTAATTGTGAGGCAGATTCTGCTTGGCCTTTTCCTTTTGCATATTGAATGAGTTCTCCTAATTTCATTATCTTTAGAGGATTTTCTTGATACAATTTATAAACTGGATTTTCCTCTTCTTTTGAAGCGAAGAATTTCAGTAAAGGTAGTTTCTTTTCCCTCTCAGAAGATAAAATTAAGGCAAACACTTTTTCATCATATTCAACAAGTGTTTGAAAATCAATTTTGCTAATTTTTTCTTCCTCTAAATTTTTTCTTATCCATTTCAGTAATTCTACTTTCATAACCGTTCCTCCTGTTGTTCTTTATTATAGCATGCAATATTATAGCAAGCAATTATTTTTTATTCTTTCTTCAAGTCTTATCTTTTGCTTGAATAAGAAGCAATCAATCCGTTTTGAAATGTCTCGTGAATTTAGTTATAAAATAAATTGGAGCAGCATAATCCATTCCCGAATTTGAACCGTATACTAGGCTTTCAAAAAGAAAAGACTAGAAATTATTTTCTTTCATTTCTAGTCTTTACCTATAGTAACTTTTCACAGAAGCTTTTCAAATTTTAAAAAAAGTAACTCTTTATTCCGCTGAAATCTTGTATTCCATTCCAATAAATGTTTTGGGAGCTTCCCTCCTGTACTGATTTTTAAATCTGTAGAGGCCTTCTACTTTTTGAAATCCTATTTTTTCATAGAGTGCTACGCTGGAATATTTTTATCAAATACAATAAGTCTCAAAGAGAGATATCCTTGTTTTTGAAGTAACTGGATTATCAGTTTTAAGATCTCTTTGGCATAGCCCTTCTTTAAATGTTTTACCTGAATTAAAAAGATATGCAAATACATTTCATTCCCATATTGCCATGCAAAAGATTCTATTCCCTCCTCTTCCTTAGAAAGAGCAAAAAGACCGATGATTTCTTCTTTAAAGGTTGCAATATATAATTCTTCTTTTTCTATATATTCTTCTAATACTTCTGCTGGATAGTATGCATTCCATAAGTCTATTCCATTCGCATGCATATTTTCGACAGCTTCTTGTGAAATCTGTTTGAGTTCTTTTAACTCACTTAGCTTCGCTTTTCGTAGTTCCAACATAGTCTCTCCTAATCGATTTCCACTTGTATTATAATCTCAGGAAACTCTTTTTGCACACAGGCAACTACTTCTTCTAAAAGGCACTTTAATTCTTGGCTTTGGTTTTCATTTTCATAATAACCCATGAGAATTGTTTGATAACCGCTTTTTGCATCTTTTTGAACGGGGTTGTTTTCTGTGATGGAAATTTTCCAAGACGTCTTCCATTTAAAAGAAAGTTCCTCTATATATTTTATAAACCGAAAGGACGCATATAAACATCTTTTTTCATTCCCTTTCTCCTTTAAAAAGTAAATCTTTGCTTGTTGTTTCATTTTGACATACCCCCTTTTTCATTTTGTATGTCCATCTTTTTAGATATTTCCTGTAACATCTTAGGTAAGTTTTCATCATAAAACTTTAACTGTGAACAAGCGCAATATTCTCCTTGTTTATGGGCTAAATCCAAATTGCCAGGTCCAAGAATTGTAATGTTTTCAATTCCATACTTTTGTAATTCTCCTGCTTCTGTAGTTGCTAAATATTCTCCTTCACTTGTATTTAGATAATCACACAAGAAGTTGTTAATATCACTTGGCTTCTGTTCAAAAGCAGAAAGTTCAAATACCTTTTCAAAGGAAAAAGCAGGAAGTTGATATTGTTTGGCAATTTCTTCTACTTTGGTCGCAATCGCATCTTCTATTTCTGTATGAATTTTAGAAGAAGAAGTTCTAATACTTAGTTTCATCAAACATTTTCCACAGACTTGATTTGGCATCTTTCCACCTTCAACTAAAATAGGGTTTAAGGTTGCACGTCCTTTATATACTTCTTCTAGTTTTTCAATATGACCAATGATATGCGAAGCAGCATAAAGGGCATTGATTCCATTCGAAGGATTCATAGAATGACATTCTTTTCCGGTCAAGGAAAGAACATGCACATAATTTCCACGGTTACTTGTAATAACTTGATTTTTTGTAGGTTCCCCAACAAGAGCATACTGAGGATGTATATTTTTTTCTTCCATAAAAGAGGTGACTGCTTTGATTCCTTCTCCCAATGTTTCTTCGTCAGAGGTAATCGAAAGAACAACAGGTGTTTCTAAGTTTTTAATTTCTTCAAAGTTATGAATTACAGCCGCAAAAAATGATTTCATGTCACTAGAACCCAATCCATAAAGAAGGTCACCTTCTACTTTTGCTTCTGTATCCCAATTTTCACCAGGTTTTACTGTATCCATATGTCCTGAAAGTAAAATTGCATGATCAAGATCTTGCAAGTGACAGTTCATACCGACTACAAGGTGTGTTAAGCCATTTTCATCTTGCACTTTAGCGATTTCAGTTGCATCCTGAAAATAGGAATTAAAAACGTTTAGAAGTGCCTCATTACTTATTCCCTGATAAAATTTCGTATTGACTAATTGTTTTGCAATTTCAACTACATTCATCTTCTTCACCCACTACCAATTTTGCATCCTTGAATCTTACCCTATTTTAAAGTTTCTGTCCATCTTTATTCCAAATGATCCTTATCTGACATTAATGGAGTATTCACAGCACGTAACTTCTTATCTTCTCTAAAGTCATAGCGAATTTCATCAAAATTTTCATCTGGATTCTTTAATAGTAAAGCTAAATCATCAATTTCTTTTAAATCATCTGGTGTTAGATTATAAAACTCTTTATCTTGATCGATATAGGTTGGAAAAAACAAATAACTAATCTCATCATTCATCAGTGCATGAAAATCAAAAAATACCGTACGGGCTAACATAGCAAGGTCAACAGGCATATTTCCATGTAAAAACTCCTCTACCTTTTTTCTTCCGCTTCGAACATCTAGCCAAGCATCTGCGGCAAAAATAAAAGCTTCATTAGGAATATTGGTATTCTTGTATTCTGGAAAAAATCCATCTAAAACATCCGTATCTACATTGATCCACTTTCCTTGTTCTTTTTCATAATACTGTACAATCCAGTGATCATGATACGGTTCTTTCCCTGTAACATAAGGCGCAAAACCAGATCGTACTCTTGCCATATATCCTTTCGCTTTTAAAATAGAGGCCAGTAAGACTGAAGCATACCGACAAGTAACAATGATTCTATGTTTATCTTCTCTTCCATGAACAAAACCTCTTTCGTCTAGTCGAAATAACTCTGCCGTCATTGCGGGTGCTGTTAAAAGGATATCGTCATGTAAACGATATTGGTACCAAGGATATTTTCCACTAATATCCGTATGTTCCAGGTAACTTTTTTGCAGTACAACTCTATGAATATACTGGGCATTGATTAACTTTGTAAGTTCTTCTAAATCATCTGGTAAACTTTTAAAATACGCTTTATAGGGTCCATAATTTGTATAGATACTCGTTCTTTTATAAAATTCTTCTTCCTTTTCCGTCATCATTTTTACCACCAAACTCATTATGGCAAAGAAAAATGAAAAAAAGTTGATAAAATCCGTACAAATTTTATCAACTTACATAGACAAGGCATTCTACCCCCTCCTCTTGATAGAGCTCTAATTCCATTTGAACTTGTTCTATCGGTGCAAGGTTTAGATAGGATTCCTTATAAATTTGCTGTATTTTTTCTTTGATTTTTCTCCCATCTTTACTTGCTGTAGAAAGACTAATCCATAATCCTTTGGGACAGTGTATCTTAGTAAGAGAAGACTTTGGTTTAGAACTACAACAGCAGTAGTAACATTTCCCAACTTCATGCATCGTAATGCCCACAAGATTCTTTTCACCTTTTAATTCTTTTTGTTTTACTTCTTTCCAAAGTAGTTTGGCGACAGGCGGAATCTTGTTGATATCTACTTCTTTTTTTATCCCGTAGAAATCCTGTGCTGGAAGTTTCTTCAGTTTTACATCAATTGTCTTTAGTCCCTGCTTGTCTACTTGAAAATGAAATTTCTGTTGGAGATGCAAGTTCAGCTTTTTTCCTCTACATTCACTAGGGGTAATACCATGTTGTTTCTTAAAGGCTCTTCCAAAGGACGCTTCCTGTTCATAACCACATAAAAGTGCGACGTCCATACATTTTCTTCCCTCTAAAATGTATTTTGCAGCCAAAGTCAATCTTCGAGAACGAATGTATTCTTTTAGGGAAGTTCCTGTCAACAAAGCAAAAAAGCGAGAAGCTAAGTCTTCATTACACCCCAACAACTTAGCAATCTTAGCAAAAGAAATGGTTCCTTCTAAGTTTTCTTCAATATAGTCACTGACTTCGTTTAACGCATTATAAATTTCCATCTTTAATATTGAATTCCCCAAATAACATGATGCTTTGCTTCTTTTCCACAAACAACACAGCAGTCACCTATTCTTTTTCCATCTTCTAAAATACAACGGGATTTGGTACCCTTGATTTCTTTCATTTTTGCTTCACAAGCTTCTTCCCCACACCACATAGCATGAATGAATCCAGGTTGTTTTTCCATTTGCGCTTTCACTTCTTCTAAAGAGTGACAGGTGAATGTTAGTGCCTCTTGTCTTGCTTGGGCTCGTTTGAACATCTCATTTTGCATTGCATCTAGCATTTGTTTGATGATGCCAGCAATGTCTTCATTTAAAGATACTTCCTTTTTTTCTCTTGTATCGCGTCTTGTCACGACAACCTTATCCTCTTTTAAATCTCTTTCTCCAATTTCGATACGAAGGGGAATTCCATTGACCTCTGCTTCTGCGAATTTGAAGCCTGCTGATTTCTCACTTGTATCGATTTGGACGCTTATTTGCACTTCTTCCAAAATCTTTTTCATTTCTTTTGCCTGTTCCATGACAGAAGAAGAGGTTTGAATTGGAACGATTACAACTTGGCAAGGGGCAATTTTAGGAGGTAAAACGAGACCATTGTCATCACTATGCACCATAATTAAAGCACCAATCATCCGTGTTGTCGCACCCCAAGAAGTTTGGTAGCAATAGGAAAGTTCATTGTTTCTATCTTTAAATGAAATATCATAGGCCTTTGAAAACTTCTGTCCAAAATAATGAGATGTCGCAGATTGCAAGCTGATTCCGTTATACATTAAAGCTTCTACAGTAAGTGTATATTCGGCACCTTTAAACTTTTCTTTTTCTGTTTTCTTACCCGTAATCACTGGAATTGCAAGGTAGTCTTCAAAAAACGCTTTATAAATAGATAGCATTTTTCTGGTTTCTTCTTCAGCTTCCTCTTTGGTTTCATGTACCGTATGTCCTTCCTGCCATAAGAATTCACGACTTCTTAGGAAAGGACGTGTTTCTTTTTCCCAGCGCATTACGTTGCACCACTGGTTATATTTAAGAGGTAAATCACGATAAGATTTGACAACGTTACTATAGTAATCACTGAATAAGGTCTCACTGGTTGGTCGGATACATAAGCGTTCTTCTAACGTTTTCTCACCACCTTGTGTAACCCAAGCAACTTCAGGCGCAAACCCTTGAATGAGCTCTCCTTCTTTTCGCATTAAGTTTTCTGGAATTAAAAGGGGCATATAAACGTTTTGATGTCCTGTTTCTTTGAACATTTGATTTAAGATTGTTTGCATCTTTTCCCATAAAGCATACCCATTTGGTTCAAAAACAGTACATCCCTTTACATTGGAATAGTCTGCAAGATGTGCTGCTTTGACAACATCTGTATACCATTTTGCGAAATCAACATCTCTTGATGTAATGGCTTTGTTTTTCATAAAATCCCATCCTTTTTCATAGACTTTTCTTTATTATAACTTATTTTAGAAAAGAAAAAAAGCACGCTAGGCACTTTCCTTTTTATTTTTAATCAATAAATTTGTATATTTTAGAAAGTAATTGCTTAAAAGCACTATTCTTATGGTAGAATAAATAATAGGAAGGTAGTGAATACAATGAATCAAGAACAAAATAACTTAAATCAAAATAATTTGAATACACAAGGGAATAATGGTATACCTAATCATCAACCATTACAAAACAATCAAGGTTTAAATAACACAGTTAATCAAAATGTAAATGTGAATCAACCAACATTGAATAGTCAACCACAAGTTGATACAAATGATCAACAACCAATTAATA
The DNA here is from genome assembly GCA_947627225.1 of uncultured Bacilli bacterium. GTDB lineage: Bacteria > Bacillota_I > Bacilli_A > RF39 > UBA660 > CANQVB01. Next base: position 36,267 of record CANQVB010000002.1, on the reverse strand, counting down.
ATAACTTAAATTTTGAGCCTCCTAAGAAAAATAATAAATTATTCATAATAATAGGAGCTATTCTATTAATCATTGTTGCAGGAATAATTTTATATTTTGTTATGAATCAAGATAAAAAAGATAGTAACAATAACCCAAATGCAAATATTAATGAGAATTTAAACAATAATAATGAAAACTCGAATGAAGTAAATAATGATGATAATAAAACTAATAATATTGACTTAGTATATACTTTTAAAGATCCTAGTAAACCAGTAGCATTTGATTATCCGAATTTAAAATCTATAGAAGAAGGTACTTCTCAAATATTTAAAAATAGTAAATATGTAATTGCATATAGTAGAGAAGAAAAAAACGCAGAATTAAAAGATATCCCTATGCAATTATTGGAAAAGTTCAAGTATATAACCCGAACCCACATTGAAGGAACGTGTGCTTCAATATCTGTAGAAGAAACAAAAGAAATGAAAGTAAATGAAACTAGCATATTAGAAATTAAAGGACATATAATATCAGAATACGATGATGGAACCAGATTAAATTTACCGATGAAAGGATACACGTTTAAAAAAGAGGATACCATTTTTCAGTTAATTGGTTTTATAAACGAAGAAGCAAATGAAAATAATCAAAAAGAAATGGAAGATACTATTGATGCAATGATAAAAACTCTTCGTGACGATAGATAGGTACTTAGTACAATAACATTTATTGGTATATCAAAAAGTGTGTAAGTTTAAAAACGAACACACCTTTTTCTTGGTAAATTTGCAACAAGCTGTTGCAAATTTTCATGATTCTTATATTCTTCATAAAATTCATCTTTAAAAAAGGGAAGCTTATTTACTAGCTTCCTTTCCCTCTTCTACTAATTTTAAGATTACCATCAAAGCATCATCTCCACGACGTTCTTGTAACTTCAAAATTTGGGTATACCCACCATTTCGCTTGGCATAGCGAACAGCTAAATCGTTAAATACTTTATTTACCACTTCTTTGTCATTGTGTACAAAAGCAAGGGCTCTACGACGTGCACCTAAGCTTCCATCTTTTCCATAGGTAATCATTTTATCAACAAACTTACGAACTTCCTTCGCACGTGTTTCTGTCGTTGTAATGCTTTCGTTCATGATGACTTGCTTTGTAAGGGTTGCAAGCATACTTCTACGATGTTTATTGTCTACACCTAATTTTCTATATGGCATCATTTACCTCCTTCTAATCATCATCTCTTAGGACAAGGCCTAATTCTCTGATTTTGTCTAATACTTCTTTGAGTGATTTCTTTCCTAAGTTGCGAATTTTCATCATATCATTTTCACTCTTATTGACTAAGTCTTGTAATGTATGAATTCCTGCTCGTTTTAAACAGTTGTAAGCACGAACTGAAAAGTCCAAATCTTCAATGGAAGTCTCTAGTGCTTTTACTTTTGGATCTTCTGTTTTCTCAATCATCATTCCACTTACATCTGCAATACTACTTAAGTTTGTTAATAAAGAGAAATGTTCAATCAAGATGCGAGAAGCAAGAGCAATCGCTTCTTCTGGTTTAATTGCACCATTGGTATATACTTCCATCACTAACTTATCATAGTTTTCATTCTGTCCAACACGGGCACTTTCTACTTCATGAGAGATTCGCTCAATTGGAGAATAAAGAGCATCCATAGCAATGACTCCAACTTTTTTGTTATCAAGCATTCTTTTAATTTCTTCGCTTCTTACATAACCACGACCATTGGTAACGGTCATTTCCATCTCTAGTTTTCCACCCTTAGCAAGTGTTGCAATAACATGGTCCTTATTGATGATTTCAACATCAGAATCTGTCTCAATATCTCCCGCCGTAACAACACCTTCCTTGGATGCGGATAGGCGAATGGTCTTACTTTCTTCAGAATGATTTTTAACAACAACACCCTTTAAATTTAAGATAATTGTTGTTACATCTTCTACAACACCATCCAGTGTTTGAAATTCATGAAGTACACCTTCAATCTTAACACTTGAAATTGCACTTCCTGGTAAAGAAGATAGCATAACACGACGAAGGGCATTTCCTAAAGTCGTACCAAATCCTCTTTCTAATGGTTCTAATTCGAACTTTCCATAAAAATTATTCTCTACATAATCCGTTATTTTGTAAACTGGTTTTTCAAATTGTAACATGAAACTAACCTCCCTTATAAATTAGCCACGTGGGCGTTTTGGTGGACGACATCCATTGTGTGGAATTGGTGTAACATCATTGATTGCTGTTATTTCCAATCCAGCTGTTTGTAATGATCTAATTGCGGTTTCACGTCCAGGTCCTAATCCTTTTACATAAACTTCTACTTTACGCATTCCAAGATCATAGGCTGCTTTTCCTGCGCTTTCTGCAGCCATTCCTGCTGCAAACGGTGTTGACTTCTTACTTCCTTTAAATCCAATCGCACCACTAGATGCCCAACTGATTGTATTTCCATCTTTATCTGTAATGGTTGTAATCGTATTGTTAAACGTGGAATGAATGTGAGCAATTCCTTCAGGTACGTTCTTTTTTACTTTTCTTTTTCTTGTCTTATAAGCCATACTTTAACCTCCTTTTCCACTAAGCTTTCTTCTTATTTGCAACGATTTTTCCACGACCTTTACGAGTCCGTGCGTTACGATTTGTTCTTTGTCCTCTTACAGGAAGTCCTTTTTTATGACGCGTTCCTTCATAAGAATTGATTTCCATCTTTGTCTTGATGTTCATGCTTACATCACGACGTAAGTCTCCTTCTGTAAGATACTTGTTCACTTCATCACGAAGACGAACTTGTTCTTCTTGTGTAAGTTCTCCTGCTTTTTTGCATGGATCTACTTTTGCATCTTTACAAATTGTTTTTGCAAGATTTCGTCCAATTCCATAGATACTTGTAAGTGCAATACAAACATGTTTCTCGCTTGGAATATCGACACCCTTAATTCGTACCATTTTCATCTACCTCCTTTTAACCTTGTCTTTGTTTGTGTTTTGGATTTTCACAAATCACCATAATTTTGCCTTTTCGTTTGATGATCTTGCATTTTTCGCAAATCGGTTTTACACTTGCTTTTACTTTCATATCTTATCTTCCTTTCATTTTCGATAGGTAATACGCCCACGTGTTAAATCATATGGCGATAATTCAATCATTACGGTATCCCCCGGTAGAATGCGAATGTAGTTCATTCGTATTTTACCAGAAACGTGAGCTTCCACAATGTGTCCATTTTCAAGTTCTACTTTGAATTTACCGCCTGGAATAATCTCAAGGACTTTTCCTTCGATTTCAATTACATCATCTTTCGCCATCTTTTCACTCTCCTGTTAGTATTTCGCATCCATTTTCTGTCACAACTACAGTATGTTCAAAATGTGCGGATGCACGTCCATCGTCTGTTATTATGGTCCAGTTATTTTCAGCATCCATATAAATGTCTGGACTTCCAAGTGTCAGCATAGGTTCAACAGCAATCACCATGCCTTTTTTTAATTTGGGACCGGTTCCTTTCTTTCCATAATTAGGAACATCAGGATCTTCATGTACAGAAGTTCCAACACCATGTCCTACTAATTCTTTCACAACACCTAAGTGATGGGAGGTCGCATATCTTTCTACTGCTTCTCCAATATCTCCAATATGTGCGCCTTCATGAATACTTTTCAAGCCTTCATAAAGTGCTTGTTCTGTATCCTTTAAAAGTGCTTGATTTTCTTTAGAAATATTTCCCACAGGATAACTCCAAGCAGAATCACCATGATATCCATGATAACAAGCTCCAATATCGAGTGTTACGATATCACCATTTTGAAGGACATAATCACTTGGGATTCCATGAACAACTTCCTCATTTACACTAATACAAAGTGCATTGGGAAATCCCTCATATCCTTTGAAAGAAGGTGTCGCACCTTGTTTTCTAATAAAGGCCTCCCCTAAAGCATCTAATTCCTTCGTTGTCATTCCTTCTTGAATCAATGGCTTTAAATATTGATGTGTTTCATAAACAATTTTACCTGCTTTTCTTAAAAGTGCAATTTCACGTTCACTTTTAATTGTAATCATTGATTTCCCTCCAAAATTTTCGTAATTTCTTTGAAAATCTCATCGACAGATAATGAACCATCTACGCGATAAACTTTCTTTTTTTCTTCATAATATGCAAGAAGTGGTTTTGTCTTTTCAAGATAGACTTGATATCGATTTTGGAAGGCTTCTAAATTGTCATCATTTCTTTGGTAAAGTCTTCCACCACAAACATCACATACGGATTCTACTTCTGGTGTTTCGCTTTCTACATTAATATTATAAACGGCATTACAATTTTCACAGATTCTTCGTCCTGTTACTCGTTTTGCAAGTAATTTTTCATCAATATCCAGTACAATTACATACCCTAATGTTTGATTTAAACGTCCCAGTATTTCATCATACTTCTTGGCTTGTTCTACATTTCTTGGAAATCCATCCAAGATGTAGCCATTTTCGCAATCTGCTTCACTTAAGCGTTTTTCTATTAATGTATACATAATTTCATCTTTCACAAGTCCACCACTCGTGACTGTCTCAAGTACATATTCCCCAATCTCACTATCTTCCTTCATAACTTCACGTAAGATATCACCTGTTGAAATATGAGGAATATGGTACTTGGTTGCAACAAGATTAGACTGTGTTCCTTTCCCCGCTGCTGGGGGTGCTATCATTATGATATTTTTCATCTTCTCTTATAACCCTTTTTATAATTTCTGGAAAGTAGACTTCCTTCCAATTGCTTATACGTCTCCAGTGCAACACCAACGACGATTAAAAGTCCAGTACCTCCAATCGATACAGTGGTTGGTAAATCCGTAAGACTTGAAAATACAATGGGTAGTCCTGCAATAATCACTAAGAAGATTCCTCCAAGAATCGTAAGTCTTGCTAGGATTTTACTCAAGTATTTTTTCGTATCTGCACCTGGTCTAATTCCTGGGATATAGCCACCATTTTCTTGTAAGTTTTTCGAAAACTCTTCTGGTTTTAAATACATGAATGTATAGAAATAACCAAATAAGAAAATGAAGATTGCATAAATCAAGAATCCAACAGGGGTTGTATAGGTCAAGTATTTTTGAACGAACAATGTGAATCCTTCGTTATTGATGACTTGCGCAATAATTCCTGGGACAGAAATTAGGCTGGATGCAAAGATAACAGGAATCACACCTGCGGCATTGACTTTAATTGGCATAAAGCTTGCAGCTTTTCCATAAGCACTTGTGGATTTGTTTGCATACTGAATGGGAATTCTTCTCTCTGCTTCTTGGACATAGATAACACCTATGATAATTAAGAAATAAACCAGTACGAAGAGAATGAATTTCACAATTCCAAGTGTAATGGTCTGTGCTGTATCAAAGACAACCAAACCATTAAATGCATCAATAAACATTTGTGGAAGAGTTGCGATGATTCCTGCCATGATAATCAAGCTGAGTCCATTTCCAATTCCTTTTTGTGTAATTTGATCTCCTAACCATAACAAGAATGCAGTTCCTGCTGTTAAGATGGTTGTAATGTATAAGTATTCTGCTGGGTTTGCTGTGTTTCCAAGGAAGAGAAATGAAAAGGCATACCCTTCGATGAAAGCAAACAACAGTCCCATGAATCTTGAGATTTGATTGATTTTTTGTCTTCCGACGTGTCCTTGCTTACTCATTTCATTGATGGATGGTACCACTTCTTGTAAAAGTTGCATGACAATGGTTGCCGTGATATATGGCATCACACCAAGTGCAAAGATTGAAAATCTTTTCAAAGCACCTCCACCCATAGAGTTCATAAGCTCTAAAAATCCAAGGTTGCTCGTAATATCTTGTGTTCCAGGAACTCTGATTCCAGTTCCTATAATAAAGATAGCAAGAGCAACTAGAGTAAAGCGAATTCGCTTTCTTAAATCCTGATTGGTTGGCGCGAATATTTGCTTTATCGTAGAAAACATCTTAGATCACCTCAGCTTTGCTTCCGCTCTCTTTAATCTTTTCTAGTGCACTTTCTGAAAATTTTTGGGCTTGAATCGTTACTTTTTTCTCTAAAGTTCCTCCTCCAAGTACCTTAATTCCAGAAAGTTGTTTTTTAATCATTCCAGTTTCTTTTAATAATGCTGGTGTAATAACTGTTCCATTTTCAAAACGGTTTAAATCAGATACATTGATTACAGCATACTCCTTTTTGAAAATTGCATTACTAAATCCTCTTTTTGGTAAGCGACGATAAAGTGGTAATTGTCCTCCTTCAAAAACTGGATTGATAGAAGCACCACTTCTTGCCTTTTGCCCTTTTTGCCCTTTACCACTTGTTTTTCCAAGTCCACTTCCTGGTCCACGTCCAACGCGACGACGTTCTTTGGTTGCGCCAGGATTTTTTTCTAATTCATGTAACTTCATTATCCTAATATCTCCTCTTTTGTTTTTCCACGAAGACGGGCAACTTCTTCTGGAGTTTTAATTGATTTAAGTGCTTCTAGTGTGGCAGTAGCCATATTGATTTTTGTTCTTGCACCTAATGATTTTGAAACAATATCACGAACTCCTGCAAGTTCTAGAATTGCACGAACACTACCACCAGCAATCACACCAGTACCAGCTTTCGCAGGTTTTATGATAACACGGGCAGCACCTTTGCGTCCAACTGCCTCATGGGCAACTGTTCTACCATCAATAAGAGAGATTTTAATCACATTCTTTTCCGCATCTTGAATTGCTTTTTTGATTGCATCAGGAACTTCAGAAGCTTTTCCGATTCCTAATCCAACGCGTCCTTTTCTATCCCCAATAACAACAACTGCTTGGAAACGACGTTGACGACCACCCTTGTTGACTTTGACAACGCTTTTGATTTCAACGACTAATTCTTCGAATTGTTTCTCTTTTGGGTTTCGATTTTTTTCCATAATACCCTCCTTTAGAACTCTAATCCATTTTCACGTGCAGCATCTGCTAATGCTTTTACGCGACCATGATAAAGATATCCACCTCTATCAAATACGATTTTTTGAATGCCAGCTTCTTTAGCGCGTTTCGCAACTAATTCACCAACTTTTTTGGCTGCTTCTACATTACTTCCATTTTTAAGTTTCAATTCTTTGTCTAATGAGGAAGCAGAACAAAGTGTTTTTGCCGCAGTATCATCAATGATTTGGGCATAAATTCCTGTGTTTGAACGGAACACACAAAGTCTTGGTACGGCTTCGGTTCCCTGCATCGTACGTCTGATTCTTTCATGACGAATACGACGCATACTGTTTCTTGACTTTTTTTGAATCATATTCTCTTCTCCTTCCTACCTTAAGCAGCTTTCTTTCCTTCTTTACGTCTGATGTGTTCATCTTTGTAGCGAATTCCTTTTCCTTTGTAAGGTTCAGGTTTTCTAACCTTTCGAACATTTGCAGCAAATTCACCAACAAGCACTTTATCAATTCCTTTGATTGTAATTTCTGTATTGCTAGGTGCTTCTACAGAAAGTCCTTCTGGAATTTGGAGTTCTACAGGATGAGAATATCCAGCATTGATTACAAGGCGTCTTCCTTGGACATTGAAACGATATCCAACACCCACGATTTCAAGACTTTTTTCATAGCCTTTCGTGACCCCTATAATCATATTTTGAAGAAGTGCATTCATGGTTCCATGCATTGCTTTCGCTGCGTCGTTCTCTCGATCAAGAGTAATACTATTTTCCTCTTGCTTCATACTAATTCCTTTTAGCATGACATGAGATAAGCTTCCCTTTGGGCCCGTTACTTTCACTGTATTTTCTACAAGTTCTACGGTAACGCCTGCGGGAACTTCAATTTTACGATATCCTATACGGCTCATTTTGCTTTCCTCCTTAAACTACCAAATGTATGCGAGTACTTCTCCACCTACATTTTGTTTGCGGGCTTCTTTGTCTGTCATAATGCCCTTTGATGTTGAAAGAATTGCAATTCCAAGTCCATTCCGTACTTTTGGAATTTCTGTATTCTTTACATAAACACGAAGACCAGGTTTTGAGATTCTTTTAAGTCCAGTGATAACTCTTTCTTTCTTATCCCCATATTTTAAGGTTAAAAGAATCGTTCCTTGGGCATCGTTTTTTTCTAATTTGTAGTCTACGATAAACCCTTCTTCTTTTAAGATTCTTGCTAATTCAAGCTTTAATTTTGAAGAAGGTACGACTACTTCAGTATAACGCATTTGATTTGCATTTCTGATACGTGTTAACATATCTGCAATGGTATCCGTTACTACAGCCATCTTTTGTTTCTCCTTTCTTCCTACCAGCTTGATTTTTTAATTCCTGGTATTTGTCCTTTATAAGCTAATTCGCGAAAACAAATACGACAAATTCCGAACTTACTCATGACAGCATGTGGACGTCCACATCTGGCACAACGCGTATATGCACGTACTTTGTATTTTGGTTTGCGATTTGCTTTTACAATCATACTTTTCTTTGCCATTTTATCCTCCAATTACTTTCTAAAAGGAATTCCAAGTCCTGCTAATAAGTCATGTGCTTCTTCATTTGTCTTCGCAGTTGTTACGAAAACAATATCCATACCACGTACTTTGACAACATCATCATAATCAATTTCTGAGAAAATCAATTGTTCCTTGATTCCCATTGTATAGTTTCCACGTCCATCAAAGGCTTTAGGGCTTACTCCTCTAAAGTCACGAACACGTGGAAGTGCAATTGCAATCAACTTATCCATGAATGTATACATGTTTTCACCTCGTAGGGTTACTTTACATCCAATGGATTGTCCTTCTCTTACCTTAAATCCTGCGATTGATTTTTTTGCTTTGGTAATGATTGGCTTTTGTCCTGCAATTTTAGTAAGATCTGCGACAGCAGCATCTAGTAATTTAGAATTTGTAGTTGCATCTCCTACTCCCATATTGATTACGATTTTTTCAAGTTTTGGTACTTCCATTTTTGACTTATAATTATATTTTTCTTGTAAACTTGGAACAACTTCCTGCAAGTATTTTTCTTTTAGGCGGTTCATTAAAATACCCTCCTTCCACTAATCAAGCTTTTCGTTTGATTTTTTACTGATTCTAATTTTTTTGTCTTTCTCTGTTGTATATCCAAAACGTGTTCCTTTTTTGGTCTTTGGATCCACCAACATGACATTGGATACATGAATAGGTGCTTCGATTTCTAAGATGCCTCCTGTTTCTTGTCCATTTCCTTTTTGATGTTTCTTTACCACATGAACACCTTCTACAATCACTTTGTCTTCTTGTCTTAACGTTTTCGTGATTTTTCCTTGCTTTCCTTTATCAGCACCAGATATAACAACAACTTTATCTCCAACTTTTAACTTCATCATATCCTCCTTATAGTACTTCTTTCGCAAGGGATACTATCTTCATATAATCTTTTTCACGAAGCTCACGGGCAACGGGACCAAAGATACGTGTTCCAACTGGACTTTTATCCTCACGAATAATAACACAAGCATTGTCGTCAAATTTGATATAGCTTCCGTCTTCTCGTCTTACACCTTGACGTGTACGAACAACAACAGCTTTGACCACTTTTCCTTTTTTAACAGCGGAATTTGGGATTGCTTGCTTTACGGTTGCTACAACAACATCTCCAATGTTTGCTGTTTTTCGATGACTTCCTCCAAGACAACGGATAACCAAGACTTCCTTTGCACCAGAGTTATCAGCAACTTTCAATCTACTTTCTTGCTGTACCATAGATTTTTCCTCCTTTACTTAAGAGTTATAGAATAACTGCTTCTTTTACAATTTCTTTTAAATAGAAATGCTTTGTTTTTGAAATTGGACGTGTTTCAACAATGCGTACAATATCGCCAACTTTTGCTTTATTCGTCTCATCATGTACACTATACTTTTTAGAAGATTTTACTCTTTTATGATATAGTGGATGCATTTTATATGTTTCAACTAAAACAGTAATCGTCTTATTGTTTTTAGAACTTACAACTGTTCCTGTTAATTCACGACTTTTCTTCTCCATAAGATCCTCCTTATTCTGCCTCTTCACGTTCTTTCAAAACGGTCTTTAATCTTGCGACGGTGTGTCTTAAGTCTCTTAGTCTTGAAGGTTTTTCTAGGTTCCCAGTTGCTTGTTGAAAACGTAGGTTGAATAGTTCTTCTTTGCATTCTTTTAATTTTTCGTTGATTTCCTCAGTTGTCATTTCTCTAATTTCTTTCACCTTCATTACTCATCACCACCATTTTCTCTTTTTACAAACTTGCAGGCAATTGGTAATTTGTGACTTGCAAGACGTAATGCCTCACGGGCAACTTCTTCGGAAACGCCTGCGATTTCAAACATGATTTTTCCTTCTTTGACCACAGCAACCCAGCCTTCTACGTTTCCTTTACCTTTTCCTTGACGGGTTCCAATTGGTTTTGAAGTCAGTGGTAAGTGTGGGAAGATATTGATCCATACTTTTCCACCACGTTTCATGTAACGTGTCATAGCGACACGAGCCGCTTCAATTTGATTGGCTGTAATCCAAGCACCTTCTTTGGCTTGTAATCCATATTCTCCGAAGTGTAATTCTAGATTTCCTCTTGCTTTTCCTTCATAGGGAAGTCTATGTACACGACGATATTTTGTTCTTGATGGAATTAACATGTCTACTTACCTCCATTCCCTTTTTTTGAAGGAAGAATTTCACCTTTGTAAATCCATACCTTTACTCCAATTTTTCCAAATGTTGTATCTGCTTCACTGGTTGCATAATCAACATCTGCGCGAAGTGTATGTAGAGGAATTGTTCCTTCTGTATACCCTTCACTTCTTGCCATTTCAGCACCACCTAAACGTCCTGAAACTTGTGTTTTGATTCCTTTCGCACCTGCTTTCATTGCATTTCGAATTGCACGTTTTTGTGCCATTCTGAAGGATGCACGATTTGAAATTTGGTTTGCAATAGAATCGGCAACAAGTTGGGCATTGATGTCTACTTTTTTAATGTCGGCAATCGTAATTTGTACAGGTTCTCCTGCAACTGTGGAAAGATGCTTCTTTAACTTTTCGATTTCTTCTCCACCACGTCCAATCATGACACCTGGTTTTGAAGTATGTACGATGACTTCGCACTTCTTAGAAGTTCTTTCAATTTCGACTTTGGCAATTCCGGCATTCTTTAAGTTTTCGCTTAAATACTTACGGATTTTTAAATCACGATCAAGTACAGTAGCGAAATCTTTTTTATTGGCATACCATTTTGCTTCCCAGTCTTTGTTGATCCCAAGTCTAAGTCCATTTGGACTCACTTTTTGTCCCATAAGTCTCCTCCTTCAGTTATTTACTTGCCACAACGATTACAATGTGACTTGTTCTTTTGTCTTTGTGTCCGATGCGTCCACGTGAATCAAATAAAATTCGTTTCATCACAGGACCTGCGTCCACTCTTGCTTCTTTTACATATAAAGTATCGATATCAGCACCATTGTTGTTGACTGCATTAGCGATTGCTGAATCAAGTACTTTTTTGGTTAGCCTTGCTGGCTTTTTGTTCATATTATTTAAAATATTCAGTGCATCACTTACTTTTTTTCCGCGAATTAAATCAACGACTAGACGTGTTTTAATGGGAGAAACTCGAAGTGATTTTGCGATAGCTTTTGCTTCCATTTATTTGTCCTCCCTCTTACTTTTTCTTCTTATCTTGTCCGTGTCCACCGAATTTACGAGTTTGTGCAAATTCACCTAACTTGTGTCCAACCATATCTTCTGTTACATAAACAGGGATAAATTCATGCCCGTTGTGAACGGCAAAAGTGTGGCCAATAAAGTCAGGATAAATGGTAGAACGACGTGACCAAGTTTTAATAACTTCTTTTTTTCCTGTATTATTTAACTCTTGAACCTTCTTAAGTAATCGATCAAAGACATAAGGTCCTTTCTTTAAACTTCTTGCCATAATTCCCTCCTATTTACTTCCACGACGGCGAACAATAAATTTATCCGTCCTTTTGTTATTTCGTGTTTTAAGACCAAGCGCTTTTTTACCCCAAGGTGTAAGTGGCGCTTTGCGTCCAACTGGTGCACGTCCTTCACCACCACCATGTGGATGGTCATTCGGATTCATAACAGAACCACGAACGGTAGGACGAATTCCCATGTGACGTTTGCGTCCTGCTTTTCCAAGTTTTACAAGGCCAGCATCTTCGTTTCCAACAACACCAACCGTTGCCATACAAGTTCCAAGCACTTTTCTTTGTTCACCACTTGAAAGTCTTATCATGACATAAGCGCCTTCTCTTCCTAGAATTTGTGCAGAAGCACCAGCACTTCTTGCTAAGCTTCCACCTTTTCCAGGACGAAGTTCAATGTTGTGAATGACAGTACCAACTGGAATATTCATAAGTGGTAGCGCATTTCCTACTTTAATATCTGCCGTTTCTCCTGCCATAATTTCCATTCCAACTTCCAATCCTTTTGGAGCTAAGATATATCTTTTTTCTCCATCACGATAGTTAATGAGCGCAATATTGGCAGTTCTATTTGGATCATATTCAATACTTGCTACTTTTCCAGGAATTCCTAATTTATTCCGTTTGAAATCAATGATACGATATTTCCGTTTTGCGCCTCCACCTTGATGTCTTACAGTGATTTTTCCTTGGTTATTACGACCTGAGTTTTTCTTCACTGTTTTTAAAAGACTCTTTTCAGGAGTTGTTTTCGTAATCTCTTCATTGATTAACGTACTCATTTTTCTTCGTCCTGGTGTAGTAGGTTTATAATTTCTAATTGCCATAAGTCATTTCCTCCTTCTAACCAAGATCAATGGTTTGTCCGTCTTTTAGGGTTACAATTGCTTTTTTCGTACGATTGGTATACCCACTATAACGTCCCACTCTTCTTTTTTTCGGTTTTACATTGAGTGTGCGAATCTCTTTTACATTGACTTTAAAGATTCTCTCAATTGCATTTTTGATTTCTGTTTTATTGGCACGAGCATCTACTTTGAACACATATTGTCCAAGCGTTGCTCTATCTTGTGATTTTTCTGTAATCACAGGTGCTTTGATAATTTCTAAGTACTTAACGTCCATTACTTAAGCACCTCCTCTATTTTGTTTAAGGCATCTTCCGTAAAGATGACAACATCTGCATTGACTAAATCAAGCACGTTGATTTCATCTCTTGCAATTAAAGCTACATTTTGTAAGTTTCTACTTGCAAGAATTACATTTTCATCAAACGTATCTACTACGATAAGTACCTTTTTGTCCATTACCTTTAATGTATTTAATAAGGTAATCATCTCTTTCGTTTTTGGAGTTTGGAAACTCAGTTCCTCCATCACGATAACTTCATTATTTGCAAATTTTTCAGATAGGGCACTTTTTAAAGCCAAGCGTCTTTCTTTACGGTTCATTTTTTTGCCATAATCACGTGGTACTGGTGTTCCATAACGTCCACCACCTACCCATTGTACAGCACGGATAGAACCTTGTCTTGCGTGTCCTGTTCCTTTTTGTCTCCATGGTTTTCTTCCACCGCCACTTACTTCAGCGCGTGTTTTCGTAGAATGTGTTCCTTGTCTTAATGATGCTTGGGCTAAAATAACTGCATCATACATTACTTTTTGATTTGGTTCGATTCCAAATACTTCTTCATTAAGTTTTAATTCTTTAACTTCTTCACCTTTTAGGTCTAAAAGTTTTACTTTTTTCATCCTAATTCCTCCTTTCATCACAATATGTGTTGTTTTTTGCTTTCATTTTATTCCTCTGTTGTTTCGGCTTGTGATGATTCGTTTGTATCTTCTTGTTCTTTAGTTTCCGCAGCTTCTTCTTGTATAGAGGAAGCTTCAACAGGTTCTGTCGTCTCATTTGTAACAGCTGGTTCAATAGACTCTTCTACATAAGTAATCAATTCATCCATTTCCTTCACTTTATCCTGATTTTTGATTGCGGTACGAATTAAAACTAAACTGTTTTTTGGTCCTGGAACATTTCCTTTTACAAGAAGACAGTTGTTTTCCATATCCACTTCTACAACAACCAAGTTTTGTACTGTTCTCATAACATGTCCCATTTGACCTGGTAATTTTTTACCCTTTAATACGTGCATTGGTCGCATTGTTCCAAGAGAACCAACTCCACGATGATATTGTGAACCATGTCCCATAGGTCCACGGCTTTGGTTATGACGTTTAATCACACCTTGGAATCCTTTTCCTTTGCTGATTCCACTCACGTCTACCATTTCGCCTTCCGTAAATACAGATGCATCTAGCGTTTGTCCAAGAGTATAATCAGCCACGTTGACTCCACGAATTTCTCTTAAGAAGCGCTTAGGTTCGCATCCAGCCTTTTTTGTATGACCCATTTTAGGTTTACTACTTTGTTTTGGAGATACGGTTTTGTATCCTAATTGAATGGCATCATAGCCTTCTTTTTCCACTGTCTTGATTTGCGTTACAACATTTGGTTCTACTTCAATAACAGTGACTGGAATCAATTTACCGTTCTTCGTAAAAACTTGGGTCATTCCTTTTTTTGTACCTAAGATTCCTTTCATTTCTTTTTCCTCCTATTTGTTTGTTTTGATTTGGATGTCTACTCCACTTGGTAAGTCAAGTCGCGCTAAAGCATCAATGACTTCCTTGCTTGGATTTTTAACATCAATAAGTCGTTTGTGTGTACGCATTTCGAACTGCTCACGTGAATCCTTATATTTGTGTACAGCACGCAAAATTGTAAACTTTTCAATTTCAGTTGGTAGGGGTACTGGTCCTGAGATTTGTCCTCCACCACGTTTGATTGTTTCTACAATTTTGGTAACTGCGTTATCAAGAACCCTGTGATCATATGCTTTCAATTTGATGCGAATTCTTTCTGTTGACATTCTTAAATCCTCCCTTCGCCTATATCGAGTATAGACTTGCTCCGTGTGAATCACCCGAAACACCAGAAATTGTTGTATTTTATTTTCAACTTAACCTGGTGTGTCGACAACCTCCCACATCTAAGCAGTCACACGTATTAAATAATACCATAAGAATTTTGAAAAAACAAGCATTTTTTGGTGAAATTTATGCATTTTTTTAGAGATTTTTTTGACAAATCTTGTTTTTTTCCTCTAGACTTCACGTTTGGTAACAATCCCGTGTACGTAAAGAAGTTATTTAACAAAATTCATTCATGTTCGATTGTTTTATAATATCAATTATAGTATGATTTTTGTAGGAACATTTGATGTTGAGTGTCTGCCTCCAATCTTTTACAAGAAAGGGGGATTGATAAAGATGAAGAAAAGAATTTTTATAATAAGAATTCTTCGATACATTGCTATCATTTTATTTCTCCTATCTTTGTTGGTAGCGATAATAAAAAAATGACACTCTTTCAGCATTGATCGAGTGTCGAAACTAAACTTTTAGAGGCGACATTCATTGCCAAAATCAAATGTTCCTCTTTTTTTATTTTATGCAAGTTCCCTTGACATATCCATAATAACATAAAAATGGTTCTTTGACAAGGTTCTCTATTTCCATTTTTGTTTGGCTTGCATTTTTTAAAGTTTTTTTGACAAATCTTGTTTTTTCCTCTGAACTTCACGTTTGGTAACAATCCAGTATATGTAAAGGAGTTATTTACAGCTTTCTAATTATATGTTTTTTTATTAAAACATTGTATAATATGAGGTGGTGGTGTTATGAATAAAAAACTTAGAATTTTTTATATTATAGACAGTATTTTTTTGATTGCAAGTTTTACTGCTACTGTATTAATAAATAATAATGACACATATGGATTATCAGCTTTAGAATCAGTGGGGGAGTTTGTAATGTGCATGATTATATTTTTAGTAAGTTCAATTTTACTCATTAGCGTTTTACTTGTTAATATGATTATTAAATTTTATAAAAAGAGATAAACTATATTTTGTTTATGGCAAAATATTTAACTCCTAAGTATTTTGACAAATGTATCAAATACCTTATTGAGAAATAAAAAATAACAAAATTCATCCATGTTCGATTGTTTTATACTCTTCTTTATCGTATGATTTTTGTAGGAACATTTGATGTTGAGTGTCTGCCTCCAATCTTTTACAAGAAAGGGGGATTGATAAAGATGAAGAAAAGAATTTTTATAATAAGAATTCTTCGATACATTGCTATCATTTTATTTCTCCTATCTTTGTTGGTAGCGATAATAAAAAAATGACACTCTTTCATTACTAGAGTGTCGTACACTTTCATAGAGGCGACATTCACTGCTAAAATCAAATGTTCCTCTTTTTTTATTTTATGCAAGTTCCCTTGATATATCCATAATAACATAAAAACAGCCCTTTGACAAGTTCTCATTTTTTGTGTTTGACTCAAGATTCCAATCATCTTTTGGGGGATTTTCCTCTATCTAACCCTTCTTTTGTTTTTTAATCAGTTTTGCATGGACAACCACTCTTCCACCTTGATTATCTTGACACGTGGATAGTGTAAGTACCTTATCATTGACATTGACATCTGTATCAATGGATGATGTGTTTCTTTCTTTCATAGTGTTCAGCCAAATCTGCTTTTGCATCTTACTTTTAAAAGTAGTGGTTATATAATAACTCTCTTTTTGAATGGTATAAATGGAAAAGATTTGAAAGACCATATTTTCTTTCTGTGTCGATAAAAAGATTACATAATTATCAAGATCTTTCTGCCACGAAGAAGATAGCGTATCTTTTAGGGAACCAAATAGAGTCCCATCTAATCTAGCATGTCCATAAAGAATCGTATTATCTTGCAAGGTATCGACACGATTTCGATAATCCATAAAAATCCAACCTGCATCATTTTCACTTTTATCAAAGGAATGGTTCAAATAATATGCATTATCTGTTGTTTGTACGACAGGATAATTAATCTTGGTATTTCGAAGTCTTAAAAAGCCAACTGTATCGCTATTTTTTGTAGATAATATGGAAAGGCTCACTTCATAGTAGGGAACTTTTATATACTGATAATAGTTGCTACTTTTATCTTGTGGTGGGTTTACCAGTTCCCCTTGTTCCTGCTTTTCTTTGATGACAATGCTTTTGTCAATTTCTGTACTTATTTGTCGAATTTTGGAATGATCCAGATACCAATTTAATAAGGTATATAGTGAGAAGACAATTAGGCTAAGACATAAAATAAGTAACACATATCGTATTCGTTTCCCTTTTCTTTTGGTATCTTTTTCCATATCGATTGCACGTGTCTTAAAATACGCTTCTATAGTCATATATTTTTTCACTTAGAACCACCTCATTCGATAAATGACTAGATTACTATTATGAAAAAAGGAGAAACTTTATGAAAAAAATTCTATTCTTCTCTTTGCTTACAATCGCTTTGTTTGTACCACTTCAAACTGTCTTTGCAGCGGGTAAGTATGGAGAAGTAAAAGATATTACCCAAGAAACAGGAGACTCCCTTTCTTCTGGGAAAGGAACCATTCAAACAAATGGGGACACAACAACTATTCGCTATTCTGCGGCAACTTTTAAAATGCTAGAAGAAGATAAGGATGCTGCTGGAGGGGAAAGACCTGGACCAGCTGCATGGATTGGATTTGAAGTCCAAGAACCAACGGAGGCAAAGGATTCAAAGTTTAAGGTAACTACTCCAGACAATAAAACGACACAAATTTCCGCATCTTCTTATCGCGATTATGTAGGAATTACACCAGCAAACCTAAAAAAAGCCCTTTTAAACGGAACTTTTTTAACCTATAAGTATACTTTTGATTGGAACGAAGATGGTAGCAACCTTCAGTATGTCATCATTGAAGTTGATCCTGTAGGAATTACTTTAATTCCAACAAATGGAGGAGAAAGTGTATGGTCTCCTGCAATTGCCAAACAAATTTTAGATGCACAAAATCCAAACACTTCAGATATCAACTTATTTTTGTTATTAGGACTCTTGACAGCAGGTAGCATTGGATTTGTTTATTTCTTCAAAAAAGCATAATCTGTGCTTTTTTATTTTTTCTTTTCGTTCCTCTTCATTTTGTCCATCTTATCTGACATGTCTTTGAAATTGAATATCTTCTTCATCCTCAAAAGCAGCAACAAAACCTGCTTTTGCCACTGTATTTAAGCTATAATGATTTGTTTTATCGACGTTTGCTATTAAAACTTTCAAATCCGTATTTTCTTTCAAAATAGGAAGTATTTCTTTTAACATTTTACTCCCGTAACCTTTTCCATATTCGCTTTCTAATACACCATAATAAAGGGAACTGGTCTTACCAATGGAGGTTTCAACTTCCGCTGAAAGACCTAAATATCCTATAATCTTATCCATAGATAAAACAAGATAGTCATTTCCTGTAATTTTGTCTTCCCTTTGATTCATGACAGCTGTGGATAAATTTCCAAGATAATCACCACCACTTTTTGAAAGCGCATGCAAAGCTTTCTGATGGGACAGATTGCTTGGGTCTATCGTTTCAAATGTAAGCGTTTCTCCAACTAATTTCATTTTCTTGTTCTTCCTTTCTTTCACTTTTCTTTTAATTTTTCTTGTCTTTCTCTTTGTTCTTCTTTATAACTCGCAGGTACTAAAGTTCCCTTTCCATATTTTTGTGTCATTTTATCAATCACATCTTGCACTCGGTTCACTCCTTCATCACGGGGCACTTCAAAAAAAGAAACTTGTTCTTCTATGGTTGCTTTTAAATCACTCAAGCGAATTCCTATATTTCTAATCGGATCTTCCTTCCAACTTTGATCAAATAAAAGGCAAGCATACTTATAAATTTCCGCAGTCACGTTGGTCGCATTTAAAAGCGTCATTTGGTGAGAATAATTTTTAAAAAGGGCATTCTTATACGTAATGGCAATACTCTTGGCATACATTTTCTGAGCTCGTAAGCTTCGCCCTACTTCTTCTGCTTGATAGAAAAGAATTTTTTT
This sequence comes from uncultured Bacilli bacterium, assembly GCA_947627225.1. GTDB lineage: Bacteria > Bacillota_I > Bacilli_A > RF39 > UBA660 > CANQVB01. The sequence goes on along the minus strand of CANQVB010000002.1, from coordinate 17,314 downwards.
GAGTTTTCCACCATCTTGATAATCATGGTCGAGGGTTTCTGAAACACTGATACATTTATTTTGTTCCCTTTTCGACAAAACTTTGCTCTCATCAATTCCTCTTGCTGCTTCCTGTAAAAAAGAAGCTTGATTTTTAAAGTGTTTCTTCAATAAAGATGGTGATGCTTTCGCTAAATCTTCAATGGTCAAAATACCCAACTGTTCTAGTTTTTCTTTGGTCCTTTTTCCTACCATAAATAAATCCCCAACCGGAAGAGGCCACATTTTTGCCTGGATTTCTTCTTTAAAAAGAGTGTGAATTTTATCCGGTTTTTCAAAGTCTGATGCCATTTTGGCGCATAATTTATTAGAAGCAATCCCAATATTTACCGTAAATCCAAACTTTTCTTTCACCTCTTTCCGAATTTTTTCGGCAACTTCTAAATAGTCCTTATATAAAAAGGAAGTTCCTGTGAAATCAAGAAAGCATTCATCAATAGAAAACTGTTCTAGTTCTGGTGTATAGGTACTTAAATATTGCATTAAATTTTTTGAACATTTCCGATACCATGCATAATTAGGAGGAAAAACCTGAAGCTTGGGACACTTTTTTCTTGCAGAATAAAGCGTTTCTGCGGTTGTGATACCATACTTTTTCGCAACGGGACTTTTCGCAAGGACAATACCCCTTCGTTTTGTTTCATCTCCACCAATCACAGCAGGAATCGTTCGAATGTCCTGTTTGAATCCTTTGTTTAATAAATCCACAGCACTCCAAGAAAGAAAGGCATTATTGACATCAATGTGAAAAATAATTCTTTGCATCCAATCCCGCCTTTCTTTCTATTATTATAAGGTACAAACATAGGTTCGTCAATCATAAAAAGAGAAAAATCTGCCGAAATTTCTCTTATCCATTTTATTTTTCAAGGACCTCTTTTTTTAGAAGATGAAGGGATGCATCAAATTCATAAATCCAAGGTACACCATAGGGAATCTCTAACTGTGGAATCTCTTCATCTTTGATATTTTCTAAATATTTCACAATGGAACGAAGTGAGTTTCCATGCGCTACTAACAAAACATTGTGACCCTTTTTTAACTTTGGTTCAATCTCTTCCATATAATAAGGAAGGGTTCGCGTCATCGTATCTTCTAAGCTTTCTCCGAGGGGAATTTCTTGCGGGGAAAGGAAGCTATACTTGTCGTCTTTTCCAGGATATCTTTCATCTTCTTTCGTAAGAAGTGGCGGCCTTACATCAAAACTTCTTCGCCAAAGGAAGACTTTCTCTTCTCCATATTGCTTGCTTGTTGCTTCCTTATTAAGTCCTTGCAAAGCACCATAGTGTCTTTCATTCAAGTGCCAATCTTGTATGACTTCAAAGTCTTGTTGAAGTTCTTCCTTCATAATCGTAAGAGTATCGATGGCTCTTTTTAAAACAGAAGTGTAGGCAAACTCAAAGTGAATATTCTTTTCATTTAATCTTCTTCCAGCATCATGCGCCTCTTCTTTTCCTTTTTCAGTAAGGGAAACATCTGTCCAACCCGTAAATCTATTTTCTTTATTCCACGTACTTTCTCCATGTCTTATTAATACAAGATACATATAAGTCCCTTCTTTCTATAAATCTTTCATACAAAAGAATGCATAGGGAGGAAGATAGAAAACTCCCTTTTTAACAGCCAAATTATTTTCTGTCACCCGAATCGCATCTTGGGTTGTATATTTTTTCATAAATACGGAAAGCGACTTGGCTTTCGAGTTGCTTCTTGTTGCAATTTCAATCGGAATCACTTGTCCTTGTCTATTCTGGATTACAAAATTTACTTCTGCCTTTCCACTGGACTGGTAATAATAAAGTGAATAACCTGCTTCTACTAAAGTCTTTGCGATATGGTTTTCATAAAGTGTCTCTTTGTATGCCTCATCTTCTAACAGTTGCTTTTTAAAAAGATGAAGAGACACAGAAAGAAGACCATCATCTGGAAAATAGAGTTTAAAATGTTCTATTTCTTTACAACTACTTAAAGGAGATTTAACTTGTCTGATCTTATAACTTCGATAGACCAGCTGTTTTCGTACAAGATTTTGTATGATATTTTCATACTCTTTCGCACGATGTCCAAAACCAATCAATCCATATTGAAACTTTTTATTTTCTTTTTTGAGCTGTTCTGGAATACTATAAATAACTTCAAGTCCTCTTGGGACATCAATCAAATTCTTTTCTCTCGTCAGTTCCCCTTTATAAACATCAAATATCTTTTGTTGAATGGCACTAATTTCTGTGAAAGAATGTTCTTCTACTGCAGCAAAAACAGCTTCTGGAAAACCTCCTGTTAATAAATACTCCATGAACAAGTCCATTGCTTTCGCATGATATGGATTCCCTTTTCTTTTGTTATAAGCATCTCTGATTTTTTTAGCAACTTCTAACTCCCCTCTTGCCACCAAATATTCTTCAAAATCCATCTCACTCATCATTTTATATTGAAATTCTTCGCCCTTAAAGTGCGTAAGCAAATCAAGTCTTGATGTGATTGCAATGACATGATAACTGTTTCGATCAAATCCAAAGAGCTTGATTCCTTTTACAATATCTATATCTTCGACATTATCAAAAATAAACAATGTTTCTTCCTTAAAAAATTCAACACCCGTCATGTTAGAAAAAGCAATGGCTAACTTATCAATTGAGCGTTCTTTTTTAAATAGTTCTAAGAGTTCTTTATTGTGAGAGGTATTGATATAAATGGTAGAACGATAATAATTCTTCCCAAAGGAAAGCGCTGTATATGTTTTTCCAATTTGTTTAGATCCATACAGTAAGAGAGGTTTTCGAATTAAATCCATTTTCCACTTTTTTAGAAAATAAGTTATTTTTCGTTCCATAAATTGTTTCCTCCCTACATATTTTATAAATTAAGTATACATTTTTCTTGCTTTGGGGTCAAGTCTAAAAAGGAAGAAGTTTCCAATGACTAATCTTTTTTGTTACGGACTTTCGTTTGCTCTCATCAAATGTATACAGTCTATCACTCCATAAAAAAACAGAAGTATTTCCTCTGTCTTTTTGTTTTTACTGTTTTGAAGTTGCCTTTTTCTGATAAGTTTTTGAGATTGTACTTTTATTTTGTTCCATTTGGGCAAGCAGAACATCTAGCTGTTCTTGGTTCTGCCACTTTTTGAATAAAAACTTTAGAGATTGGGCAATAGGATTCCACCTCTTTGCCTTTGCAAATGCTTCTACAAATTTTATCCCATCTTCTCGTGCTAAAATTTTTTCATTTTGGGCAACCCATGCTCCATATTCTGCTTCGTCTTTTCCTTTTGCTTTTGTAATGGCTTCTACAAACTTGATTCCATCTTCTCTTGCTAGAACATCTGCATCACAAGCAACCGCTGCTCCAGATAGCGCTTGCTGGTCTCCTTCTGCACTTGTTATCAAGGTGACGTATCCAAGTGCATTTTTATTTTTTAAAACTTTTTCCCTCTGAGCAACGTATGTTCCTTCCAATGCTTGGCAATCTCCTTTTGCGTTTACAACTGCTTCTACAAATTTGTCTCCATCTTCTCTTGCTAAAATTTCTCCATTTTGAGCCACTTCTGCTCCATTCCATACTTGATACTTTTCCTCTGCATTTGTTATCAATGTGACGTATCTAAGCGCTTTTTTATTTTTTAAAACGTCTGTATCACAAGCAACTCCTGCCCCACTTTCTGCTTGGTAATCTTCTTCTGCGTTTACAACTGCTTCTACAAATTTGTCTCCATCTTTTCTCGCTAAAATTTCTCCATTTTTAGCAACTTCTGCTCCACAGCTTGCTTGACACCTTCCTTTCGCATTCTTTATGATTTCTCCTAACTTGATTATCCTTTCAGAATCTTTTTGATACATCTCATAAACAGGCCTCTTCTTTCCTTTTGAAGCAAAAAATTCTAACAAAAATAATCTTTTTCCTTCATCCGTCGATAAGATTAAATCAAAGACTTTCTCATCATATTCAAGAAGTGTTTTAAAATCAATTTCGCTAATTTTTTCTTCCCATAAATTTTCTTTTATCCACTTGATTAATTCTTTTTTCTTTAGACTCTTTCTTATCCACTTAATTGGTCCTACATTCATAACCGTTCCTCCTATTTTTTAACTTTTTATTGCTTTGAAGTTATTTTTTTCTGATAGGTTTTTGAGATTTGACTTTCTTTTTGTTCCATTTGGGCAAGCAAGGCATCTAGCTGTTCTTTGTGTTGAATATCCCAGTTATCACCAAAAACAATAACTTCCCTCTCTGCTACTATTTTTTCACCCAAATATTCTTTTGCTTTTTCTGTATAAGTTCCATCTGCAATTCTTTGAATAAAAGTCTTAGAGATTGAGCAATTCAGTTCGATAGCTCGTTCTAGAAGTGTAGCAGCAAGGCTTGCAGCTTCTTCCGTTTTTGCGTTTGTGATACTTTGAACGTAATCATAGGCATCTTCTTTTGCGAGAACTGCCCAATTGCAGGCAACACCAGCTCCATAGTATGCTTGATCTTCTTTTTTTGCTTTCACAACTGTTTCTACAAACTTGATTCCGTCTTCTCTTGCTAAAATTTTTTTGCGGCACGCAACATTTTCTCCATATATTGCTTGATAGCTCTCCTCTGCACTTGTTATCAAGGTAATATAACTAAGGGCATCCTTATTTTTTAAAACCGTTCTATCACAAGCGGCGCAAAAGCCATATCGTGCTTGAGGTTCACCTTTTGCGCTTGCAATGGCTTCTACAATTTGAACTCCATTTTCATTTGCTAAAACGATTCCCTTGCGAGCAGCTTGTGCTCCATAATTTGCCTGTGCCCACCCTTTTGCATTTACAACGGCTTCTACAAACTTGATTCCATCTTCTCTTGCTAAAATCTCTCCATTTTGGGCAACTTCTGCTCCATATTGTGCTAGATCGTCTTCCTCTACATTTGTTATCAAGGTAACATAACTAAGGGCTTTTTCATTTTTTAAAACTTCTTCATTACAAGCAACCTCTGCTCCATATCTTGCTTGATAACCCCCTTTTGCATTTACAATTGCTTCTACAAACTTGATTCCGTCTTCTCTTGCTAAAATCTCTCCATTTTGAACAACGTCTGCTCCACATCTTGCTTGATAATTTTGCTCTGCACTTGTTATCAAGGTAATATATTCAAGAGAATTTTCGTGTTTTAAAACAACTTCATTCAAAGCGAGTTCTACGCCACAGCCTGCTTGGTAGGCCCCTTTTGCATCTCGAATGATTTCTCCTAATTTCATTATCTTTATAGAATCTTTTTGATACATCTCATAAACAGGATTGTTCTTGTCTTTTAAAGCGAAAAATTCTAACAAAGATAATCTTGTTTCTTCTTTAGATGATAAGATTAAGGTAAATACTTCTTCATCATATTCAACAAGTATTTTAAAATCAATTTTGCTAAATTCTTCTTCCTTTAAATGTTTTCTTATCCACTTGATTAGTTCTACTTTCATAACTGTTCCTCCTATTTTTTAACTTTTTATTGCTTCGAAGTTATTTTTTCTGATAGGTTTTTGAGGTTTTACTTTCGTTTTGTCCCATTTTGGCAAGTAAAACATCCAGCTGTTCTTTATGTTGAATATCCCAGTTATCACCAAAAACAATAGCTTCCCTTTCTGCTAAAATTTTTTCACCCAAATATTTTTTTGCTTTTTCTGTATACGTTCCATCTGCCACTTTTTGAATGAAAGATTTAGAGATTGGATAATCTAATTTGATAGCTCGTTCTAAAAGTGTAGTGGCAATCTTTGCAGCTTCTCCTGACGTTGCATTTGCAATACTTTGCACATAATCAAAGGCATCTTCTTTAGCTAACACAACTTCGTTGCAAGAGATTCTTACTCCATATTTTGCTTGGCCCTCTCCTTTTGCATTCGCAACTGCCCTTACGAGTTGAGCTCCGTCTTCTCTTTCTAAAATAATTTTATTCCACGCTAATTTAGAAGCATATTTTGCTGGATAAGCTTCCTCTGCACTTGTTATCAGGGCAACATAGCTAAACGCATCTGCATGTTTTAAAACGTCTGCATTGCAAGCAACTTTTGCTCCATATTCTGTTTGACACCATCCCTTTGCATTTGCAACGGCTTCTACAAACTTGATTCCATCTTTTCTTGCTAAAATTTCTTCAGTTTGAGCAACCAATGCTCCATATGCTGCTTGATAATCTTTTTCTGCACTTGTTATCAAGATGACGTATCCAAGTGCATTTTTATTTTTTAAAACTTCTGCATCACAAGCAACCTCTACTCCATATCTTGCTTGATAATCCCCTTTTGCCTTCGCAACTGCTTCTACAAATTTGTCTCCATCTTCTCTTGCTAGAATTTTACTACATCGTGCAACAACAGCTCCATGCCTTGCTTGATACTCTCTCTTTGCATTTGTTAGCAATGTGACGTATCTAAGTGCATTTTTCTTTTTTAAAACACCTGCATCACAAGCAACCTCTGCTCCAGATATTGTTTGACCCCATCCCTTTGCATTTGCAACTGCTTCTACAATTTGGACTCCGTCTTTTCTTTCTAAAACACCCTTGTTTCGTGCTGTTTCTGAAGCATATTTTGCTTGATAATCTTCTTCTGCATCTCGAATGATTTCTCCTAATTTCATTACCTTTTCACGATCTTTTTGATACATCTCATAAACAGGATTCTTCTCTTCTTTTAAAGCGAAAAATTCTAACAAAGATAATCTTTTATCTTCATCAGATGATAAGATGAACGTAGATATTTCTTCATCATACTCAAGAAGTGTTTTAAAATCAATTTTGCTAAATTCTTCTTCCTTTAAATGTTTTCTTATCCATTTGATTAGTTCTACTTTCATAACCGTTCCTCCCTTTTTGTTTTTTATTGTAACAGAAAAAACGATCATGAGCAATTCTTTTTCAAGAAACTAAAAAAAAGACCTTTCAAGTCTTATTCTTCTATAGGTAATTTATGATATTCCAACCTAAGCTTGTCGGCGACAGTGACAATAAACTCAGAATTGGTGGGTTTTGCTTTATCAATATCCACACTATGTCCAAAAATTTCTTCCATCAATTTCCAGTTTCCTCTATTCCAAGAGACTTCAATCGCATGACGAATGGCTCGTTCTACACGAGATACTGTAGTATCAAACTTTTTGGCAATATCTGGATAAAGTTCTTTGGTAATTCCTCCTACAACACCTGGGTTTTCATAAAGAATACTAATTCCCTCTCGGATATATTGATACCCTTTAATATGAGAAGGAACACCTAGTTCATGTAGAATCTTGGTAATCGAAATTTGTAAGTTGTTATGATACAAATCAAAGGTTCCACCTTCTGCTGTTCCATTTTTCATGCACTCTACAATTCTTTTTTCTAAATCAGTCAGTTCAAACGGTTTCAAAATAAAATAATTAATTCCAAGACCAGATACTTTTTGAATCATTTCCTGTGCATTATACGAAGTTAAAACAATGACCTTTCTTTCTAATCCTTTTTCTTTCATTTCTTCAAGGACACGAACACCATCTTTCTTTGGCATGATTAAATCCAATAAGATGACATCATAGTTTCCTTCTTCTTTTACAATTTTCTCCATTCCCTCTACGCCATTGTTGGCTGTGAGTGCTATTTCGATATTTGCGTGACTACTAAAATACTCCTTAACCATGTTGATGAGTTCAATGTTATCATCAATCATTAAGACCCTTATTTTATTCATGTGTTCTCCTTCCTTTTACTACACGCACTTACATTATATAACAACCCTTTTTAAAATGATAGAGAAAAAAAAGACAACTTTTGTCGAATTACGACAAGTGTTGTCCTTGTTTTACGATTCTTGTAGAAGAGAAAGCACTTCTTCTATTTTTAAACTCATTCCTCCAATTAAAAAACCATCTAAATGGGGAAGTGTTTTAAACTGTTCTAAATTACTAGAATTTATACTTCCTCCATAAAGAAGAGGTACTTCTATCTTTTCTTTTAGAAAAGCGATTATCTTTTCTAACTCGTTGGGCGTAATGGCTTTTCCTGTTCCAATGGCCCAAATCGGTTCATAGGCTACAATTACCTTTTTCCACATCTCTTGTGGAAAGGTGAACAAAAAGCTCAACTGTCCTTCCAAAGCTTCTAAAGTTCTTCCAGAATCATGCTCTTCTTTGGTTTCCCCAATACAGTAAATGGGGGTAATTCCAGATGCGATAGCCTGTTCTATTTTTTTGGCAAAAACAACTTCATCTTCTTTCAAATATTTTCTTCTTTCACTATGGCCAATGATGGCATAACGAACACCCAAAGACTTTAAAGCATTTCCACTCACCTCTCCTGTATAAGCACCTTCTTGATAACGACTGATATCTTGACTGGCAAGTGAGTAGCCTTCTAAAAGCGGAAGAAAACAAAAAGGGGGTGCAAAGATAACATTATCTTTCTTCGGATGTTTTTCTAAGGCTTCTTTATAGGCAAGTATACTTTCTTTGGTAAAATTACTTTTGAAATTTAAAACGTAGCGCATTATTTTTCTTTTCCTTTCCGAAAGAGATTGAGAATGGTGGTTGCAAAATTTTTCCGTTCTTTATACGTTTTTATCGCACGTTGGTACACTTTCAAAGCACTTTCTGCAAAATGTGCTAAGGAAGAATCTTCCGCTTGTATTCTTGCTTGCACACTCATTCTCTCTAGGTTCTTCCTATCTTTATACACAGAAAGAATCTCATCTTTTAACTCTTCCTCTGTTTCAAATAACTTTCCATTTAAATCATCTACCACTACGGTTTTGAATGCTTCATCATTGATGGCAAAAACAGGAACAGAAGCAGCCATCGCTTCAATGACAGTAAGCCCTTGCGTTTCTGTTTTAGAAGCTGTCACAAAAAGATCTGCAAGATTATAATAAAGTGGCATTTCTTTAAAAGGAACTTTTCCAACAAAAAGAATTTTAGAGGCAAGTCCTTCTTTTTTTACCATTTCTTCATATTTCGTTTTATCAGGTCCATCCCCAATAATATACAGTTTGGCATTCTTCGCAGTTTTATCAAGATTCTTCATGACATGAAAGAGAAAAGGAATGTTTTTTTCTTCTGCAATTCTTCCTACAAAGAGGATTACAAAGTCTGTTGCTTTTATCTTCAAATCTTTTCTTAGTTTCGCAAGCTTCTTTTTATCCATATTTTCTTGAAAAAAGCGTTCTACATCCATTCCAGTTGGAATAATGTTGATAGGTTTATCATAGTGATACTTTTCTTTGAATAAGCGATACGTTTTTTCTGTTGGAACAATCAATTCACAAGCGGTCTTATCGCAGTAAAACATCGTCAAGTACTCTACAATTTTCTTGCTAGATTTATCAAAATATCCCTTCGTAATATAATGGGTGTAATCTTCATACATCGTATGATAGGTGTGCACCAGGGGAATACTTTCTTGCTTCGCAAAAAGGCGGGCAAAGATACCAATTCCAAATTCTGTATGGGAATGAATGATATCTAAGTTCCATTTTTTCATCCGATTAATGACTTTCAGTGGATAGATTCGGCTTAATCGATAATCATAAATTCCAACGGGAACTCCAGGGATTCGAAGCACCTTTTCTTTTTCATCATATTCATATTTCAAAGCATTCTGTCCTACTGTGACAATGTAGACTGTATGTCCCTTTTGTTCTAAGGCTTTCTTTAGCATCTCAACACTCGTCGATACGCCATTAATAAAAGGAGGATAACTATCCGTGAATAATCCTATTCTCATTCCTTTACACTTCCTTTTTTCTGATGAAAATTAAAACAAATTGCACCCACAATCATTCCTAAGTAATAGGTAATAAAACGCCAAATCAAAAGTACCACAGACATACGGCTTCCTTTTAAGAATTTTCCAAAGAGAAAGGCAAACCCATACTCGATTCCACCAGAAGCCCCTGGGATAGGAACAAAGGATCCCATAACGAGTACATAGGCAGAAGCTGTCAAAGTTTCCAGTAAATGAATCGAGGTAAAGTCATGAAGACTATAGACAATAAAAAGAGGAATGGCATAGAAACAGAACAAAGAGACAAAGTTAGTAAGCACTCCAAAGAGAAATAAAGCTTTCTTTTCTTTTAGTTCTTTGGTGTAATGGTGAAAGTCTTCTAGCCGATCTTCCCAAACTTCTTTTTGTTTTTCGAGGTTTTTCACAAGCTTTACTTTAGCCCCTAACTTCAAGAAGAAAAAGACAACTTTCTTTGTAAATTTTTTCGATGCCGCCACAAAAAAGAGAAGCAAAGCAACACTGGTATTAATAATAAATCCAAGAATTACGAGTCCACGAAAGAATGGATTTAAAGGGATTGCCAAAGAAATCTTATTGTAAATCACTGCACAAAATCCAAAAAGAACAAGGGCAACTTGATAGAAAATAAAGTTTTGCATGATAATATTCGTTGCTCTTGTGGAACGGATTCCATGCTCATGAAGCATGTAGACTTCCATCGGTTGTCCTCCTGTTGAAAATGGTGTAATTCCATTAAAAAATTGCGTAATAATATTGTGTTTAAATGCTTCTTTTAAAGAAACTTTCTTCTTATCTCCAATCGATACATAATTGACGAGCGCTCTTAAGAAAATATAGAGAAAATAAAGCAAGATTGCAACTAAAATATACTTTAAATCAACACGCAATAAAGTCTCAAATACCTGTACGAATTGGTCTTTGAGTGCAAAATATAAGACAATTACTGTCACGACTAAAATAATGATTGTATTTCGTTTTATATTTTTCATAAATTTTGCTTTCCTTTTATCTCTTCTTCTAGAATAACAAGAATTCCTCTTTTCATCAAGTCCCCTGCACAAGAATTGTCGAAATTTACGGGATGTTTTGCTTTATTTTTCTTTCATAGCTTCAAGACCTACTAATGTTTCTTGTTCTAAGTAAGAAAGGGTTGCGCCTCCTCCTGTAGATAAATGATAAAGGGTATCATAATGGTTTTTCTTCGCACAAGCAACTGTGTCTCCTCCACCAATCACCGTTTTGGTTTTTTCTTTTTCCTCTTCTAAAAATTTTAAAAGCTCTTTCGTTCCTTCCTGAAAACTTGGAAATTCATAAACACCCATGGGGCCATTCCACAAAACAGTCTTGGCATCTTTCAAGTGGTTTTGGAATAACTTGATTGTATTTGGTCCGATATCAAGTCCCATATCATCTAACTCAAACTCCGTTAGATCCTTACAAATGCCTTTTGTTTCCTTAAATTCCTTCGCCGTATTAAAGTCAACAGGAAGCACAATTTTCTCTGGGTATTTCGCAAGCATTTTTTGGCAAAATTCTCTAGATTCTTCCTCTTTTAGCGAAGAGCCTATTTCATATCCTTCCGCTTCTAAAAAAGGAAATGCCATTCCACCACCGATTAATATTTTAGAACAAGAAGGGGCGAACTTTTCAATGACCCCAATTTTATCTTGGACTTTAGAGCCTCCTAATATCACAACAAATGGCTGTTCTGGATGAAAAAGTGAAGATAATTTCGTAAGCTCTTCCTGCACCAAAAAGCCAATTCCGCAATTTCCCTTTAAACATTCAGCAACCCCTACAGTAGAAGCATGACTTCGATGCATGGTCCCAAAAGCATCATTGATAAACACATCAGCAAGACTTGCCCAAAATTGTGCAAGTTCCTTGTCATTTCCACTTTCCTTCTTAGAATCAACATCTTCAAATCTTGTGTTTTCAAGTAGCAATATATCTCCTTCTTTTAAAGCATCTACCTTTTCTTTCTCAATCGCATGATTGGTGGATGCTAAAAATTGTACGGGTCGCTTCAATAACTCTTCTAAACGTTTAGCAACAGGGGCAAGACTCTTTCCTTCCTTATCTTTTTCTTCTTTTACTTTTCCAAGATGTGAGAGCAATACTACTTTCGCATCTTTAGAAAGTGCATATTGAATCGTCTTAAGCGAAGCAGTAATTCGGGTATCTTCCACAATTTTTCCATTTTCCATGGGTACATTAAAATCACAGCGAATCAGTACTGTCTTTCCTTTTAAATCAAATGATTCTATTGTTTTCACATTATCCCTCCATTTTTCTTCATTATAGCAGTTTTACCCAAAGAAAAAAAGAGCCTAGCTCCTTTTCTTTAAATAGAGTTTTTGTCCAAAAATGCGGTTTGGTCTAACCATTTCCTTATTAAAATCCATATCGAAACAAGGTACACAAGTTTCCTTTAAGGCACTTGAAAAGTAAGCTTTTCTTGCAATCCCATATTCATGAATATACTTAATATATTTCTCTACAGGTGTTGGTTCATAACAGCTATCGCTTTCTACATCCTTAAAGATAAAATGAAATAGATTCCAGTTATAATCCATAAATACAGCGTTACAAGTATTTTTTATCTCGTCTCGCTTTAAAACAGCTTTCGCATAATTGGCATAAAGATTTTCCATATCTTTTTTCTCTGCTTCCATAGATACAGCATCTTGCGTATCGATATATGTTGTATAAATTCTTTCAAAGAAATCTAGGAACTGTGCTGCTTCCATGGGACTTCCATAAAGGTTTGCCATTTCTTGATAGAGAATGTCCATATCTCCCAATGTATATGTCTTTAACACAGTATCTGCGCCTACCATTTCACAAAGCACTTTTACAAAAGGAGCACCGAACGTGTAAGAATAATCCCAAAAATCTGAAGTTCCATAATCATATTCGCTTGCTTGGAGTGTTGTTACTGCTTCATTAAAAAACTGTGGTAACTTTTCATAGTTTTTAGAATAGATGGCATGTGTGACCTCATGTGCTTTTGTACTTTCTAAAGAATCATAAATTTCAGCTGTCGCTTTCTCTTTGAAAAAACGACCTGTAACTTTTTCCCATACATCTGCTGGTCTATTCATATATTCAATCTTTAATTTTGAAAGCATAGAATAGACATACTCTCTATCTAAGTACGGATTATCAACCAACATTTGATAAAATCGCATTAAATATTTTTTATCTACTTCCAGTAAATTTTCATTTTCATAGATTGCATTTAAAAGTATATAATCGGCTTCGTCTCCTTCATCGAATACTTCTACTCCAAATTGTTTTAATGTATCTTGAATGGATTCAATTTCTTCCTCTTTTAATGTTAAAGTTCTCGCATCAAACACATCATTTTTATATGGATTTCCTTTTACAAACACACGTCCTGCAAGAAAGAAAAGCGATATAAGTTCAGATAAAACCGTAAGTCCATAGATAGAAATGAGAACAGCAAAATCTTTATTCTTTTTAGCACTGGATTTTTTATTTCCACGCATGCCTCTTCCCCCTTTAAAGTATCCATATTATACCACGAAGTGCTTTTAAACGCAAGAAAAAAACGCACCACCTGGTACGCCTCTTTTTTATTTTCCCTGCATAACCCAGTATTTTGCAGTTCGCATCATTTGCGTAGAATATCCCATTTCATTATCATACCAAGCAACGACTTTAACGAGTTGTTTTCCATCGACTGTGGAAACAGCGGTTAAAAGGCTATCTACTAAAGCGCCACAACGTTCTCCGATAATATCACTGGATACAACTGGGTCTTCTGTATATTGTAAGGTTTCATTTACATGACTTTTTAAAACTTCATTGACTTCTTCTTTGCTTACTTGTTTTTCAAAGCGCAAGACTAAGTCAATGACTGATCCTGTTGTGACAGGAACACGCATGGCAGTTCCTTCCAGCTTTCCTTCTAGTTTAGGAAGTACTTGTCCAATGGCACTTGCGGCACCTGTTGACGCTGGAATGATATTGGCGCTCGCTGCTCTTCCACGACGGGCATAGATTCCTTTCTTATGCGCTACATCTAAGGTTGCTTGATCGTTCGTATACGCATGCACCGTTGTCATAAAGCCTTGTTCTAGTCCAAAGGCATCATCCAAGACTTTTAAAACAGGAGCAAGACAGTTCGTCGTACAAGAAGCACTGGAGATGATTTCCTCTGTTCCATCTAAGTCTTCATGATTGACATTGTACACAATTGTCTTTAAATCTCCTTTCGCAGGCGCTGAAATCAGTACTTTTTTAGCACCTGCATCAATGTGTGCTTGTGCTTTTTCTTTGGAGGTAAATAAGCCAGTACACTCTAGTACCAAATCAATCTCTAACGCCTTCCATGGAAGATTTGCTGGATCTTTTTCTGAAAGCACCTTGATTTCATGATTTCCTACAAGGATTTCATTTTCACGATGCGAAATTTCATCGACACGATATCTTCTGTGTGAAGTATCATATTTGAGTAGATAAGCCAGTTGTTCTGCATCCGTTAAATCGTTGATGGCAACCACTTCAAAATCACTTTCTTCCTCTAAAAGACGAAATAAAAGTCTTCCTATTCTACCAAACCCATTGATTGCTACTCGAATCACTTTATCACTATCCTTTCTAAATTCACTATAACAAAAAAAAGGAAGCTTGTCGATTCTTCCTACAAGAGTTGACATTTATTTTGCATCAAAATAGCTTCCTCCAACAAACTCTCTTAGAATGGAGTCATCTGGAATATTTTCTGAGGAAATCGGTAAAATCAAATGCATTAGATTAAGCAATCGTTTGGCTTCTTCGTAGTAAGGAGATGTTTCTTTTACAGCATACAAGAGTGGTTCAGCATAGGTTTTTAAAACACCCAGTTCATAAATGAGTTCTGTATTAAAGATGACATCTGCTTCATCTTGATATGGGAAAATATTCACTTCTTCCCCATTTCTTACATTGGGCCATGTAGAAAGCGTTGTTTCAACTGAATAGCCTCTTGTTCTATTGTCCCTTACCATTCTTCGTAAAAGACGATTATCTGTCGTTGAAAAACGATTGTGATTATCAATTTTTAATTCGGTTAAGGCAGAAAGATAAATCTTGTACTTGGCACTTCTTGGAATGTTCGTAAGGAGCTTATCATTTAAGGCATGGATTCCTTCAATTAACAAGATATCGTTCTTTTCAAAAGAAAGCTTTTCTTTAAATTCTTTTTTTCCGGTAAAGAAATTATACGTAGGAATGGTCACTTCTTCTTCCTTTAATAGCTGTTCAATCTGGGTATCAAACAAAGAAAGGTCAAGAGCTTTAAACGTTTCATAGTCATACTCTCCATTTGGAAGACGAGGGTTGTCTTTACGGTCTACAAAGTAGTTATCCATAGAAAGCATTTTAGGATGATACCCTAAACTTTTTAAGTACATACATAGCTTTTTGGTTGTGGTGGTCTTTCCACTTGAAGAAGGCCCTGCGACTAAGACTACTTTTACTTTAGGCCTTTTCAAAGTGATTTCTTTGGCAATTTCCAAAAGACGATTGTTCTGTAAGGTATCATCCATTCGAATGACTTCATTGATTTTTCCATACGATACAACTTCGTTTAAATCGGCAAGGGTTTCTATGTGTAACCGTTTTCCAAAAGTACTTGCTTCTTCAAAAACTTGAAACATTAAAGGATGGTGCTTATACTTGGCAATTTCTTCCGTTTGATAGACCGTTGGAAATTGTAAGACAAGTCCTTTCTCGTCAATATAAGTCACATCAAAGTCTTTTAAAAGAGAGGTTCTTGGGGGCATAAAATGATAAAAATAGTTATAGAGGTTATCCAGACGATAAAGAGTAATATATGTATTGGTATTATAGGCCATTGTCTTGGCTTTGGCAAAATCCCCAATTTGTTCAAAATAGCGAATGGCATCTAGTCGTTCTACCATCATTTTGGTAATTTCTAAATCGCTTTCTACCAACTTTTTCATCTGTTCTTTGATTGCTTTCGTTTTCTCTTGCGTTAGAGGAAAACCTGTCTTGATATAAATCCCTTTATCTATAGAGTGTTCTACAGAAAGGGTTGCTTTTTTTCCATACAAGTCATCAACTGCTTTTAAAAGGAGAAAGGTAAGTCCTGCAATATGGGTCCTTGAACCTACTCTTGATGTTAAATCCAAAAAGAGAATACTTGCATCTTCCTCTATCTTATAATTTAATTCTCGATAAACACCATCAACACTTGCAAGTAAAATGGGATACTTACACAAATCTTGAAATGATTTACTAATTTCTAATAGACTACTTCCCTTTGGAACCATTACTTTTTTGCTTTTTACTTCTATTTGTACATTTTCTATCATGTCACACCTCTTATTCTTTTCTTTAGTATATCATATTCTACGTACAAAGAATTAAAAAGTATTTTTTTATGTCAAATGAATACCAACTTAACAATAGAAAAAAGAAAACATGCTATTACAACATAAGTTGTGAGGTTACCTTTTAATGTCCTTTTTCTAGAAGACTTTTCCTTCCTTCTTTTATTTTTCAAAAATAAATGGGTCACTACTTGTCCCTGTACCTTTTGAAAATGTGACACTTGATTTTAGATATACAACTGGTCGCACACCGAGATATATATCACTCGCAGTATCAGTGTAGACATAACCATTACTATTACTATAGAACATACCACTGCTATAACTCGAACGCGGAGCTATAGTCCATTGATGGTAAATACTATCATATAACCAATCGTTTGTTGCACAGTCTTTATAGCCTGTATCACTTTTCCAATTGTAAAGCTCTTTCGTTAAACAGTTTGCTCTGTTTATTGTGCTCCTTCCTCCTGTCGCATATCCATAATCAGAAGGATACATGAGTCCTACTTTTCCTATGTACCTATAGTCTTTTAATTCTTCATCGCTCCATCCTGTTTGTTGAACTCCTGCTTCATGAGGAAATTCATACATGTTCTTTCTTTCTGTTTCACTGCTTTCTTCATAACTTTTACTGTTTAAATACTCTCTCATTAATTTATCGATTGCAAGTTCTCTTTGTAGTTGACTTGAATAAACTGCTACCTTACTTTGATAGGTTTTTCCCATTTCACTATTGGGTGTCTTCTCATCTAACCAGAGTCTTAATTCATAGGTAACCTTTGCACCTACTTCCAAAGGTTCTCCTTCTACAAAGTTAATTAAGTCTTTGACGGTTCCTTCTACTACTTTTCCATTGTCTCTTTTTAATTCATATTTTAAATATTGTGTATTTAATAAAGTTGTTTCTCCAATTGCTTTTTCATCTTCTAATGTGATTCTGTAATATGCTTTTAGTGTCCCTTCATTTGTGATTGTAAAGGTATATGGGTTTGTTTGTTTCCCTTCACTATCGCTCATGGTTCCTATATCTTTTAAATTGATATACTCCCCTTCTTCAAAGGTAACTCGAAATTTCCCTGCTATTATGGACACTTTCTTTGTTCCTTGCGTAGTGACACGATACATTGCATAACTTGTTCCAAGTAATACGCCTATTCCTATTAATATGAATAAAC
>CANQVB010000001.1 GCA_947627225.1 uncultured Bacilli bacterium | reverse complement strand
AATACTCCCACAAACAAAGTTCACCTTTGTTTGTTACCTACATTATAAATCGGTGAAATTTTAACTAATGATTAACAGATTTCATGACTATGTGTGCCTTGAACAAAGTGAAAGGAATGTGTGGTTATTATGAAAAAATATCAAAAAGAAAAATGCAAACGAAGGCTACAAAAACAAGTGGAGGAATCTCTTACAAGAAAAAAGGAAACCATTGAAAAGGGAATTCAATATTATGAGAAAGTAGAAACTGAAAAAGAACTGTAAAAATTTCATCGAACTTTTTGGATGGATAAAAATTGCAGTGTAAGTAAACTCCTTTTACAATAAGAAAGAAAGGAGTTTTTTTATGGCATCACAAATGTATCAAAAAGAAGTGTATTTACCTATTTTTACAAAAGTGCTTTTATTGGGGGATTTATTTGCAGTTTCTATGGAAGATGTATGTATCCATAAAGAGCGGTATGGTTTTCAAAGGCTTTCTTTTTTAGAAAAGAAACGCGAAAAAGGTGTGGTTGATTTCATGAAAAATTCTATCGATTTAGAAGCACAAGTTTTCATGGAAACACCAATAGGACGCTTGGAAGGAATCTTTAAGGAAGATGATGAAAGTATTTTCTTTTCTCTTCCCGTAGAGGAAAAAAATTATACGCATATTCTTGGAAGTTATACCGTCTATCTGGATCAAAATGATAGGCCAGCGAGACAAAAGATTCGTTGTTTTCTTACCAAAGAGAAAGATACTATCGCTTCCTTTGATTTTGGAGGAAATGTTCTTTTTGGCCTTTATCAAGGTTACCTTGCTTCTCAAAAACCCTATCAAAATATGGTGGTAAAAGAACAAGAGGATTGGATTATCTATCGCTATCAAAAAAGAGGAACAAATGGTTCTTTTGCTGTTGATATTCAGGAAATAACAGACAAAGAACATTCTTGCTTTCCTAGAAAATTTTATGCGCATCCAGCATCGACTTCATTTCGGACTTCTTTTCAAGAGCAGTTGCAGTTTTCTTCCATAGATTTGTATCAAAATTTTGTTTCTGCCTGCTTTCAAGACTATGACGATGCTTTTGTAGAACAGATGACAGGAGTAAAGCGATGTTCTTTGCAAAGAAATGCAAAACTTCTTGCAAAGTTACGACGATGAGTAAACTTCAATCAAAAAAACTTGACTTTAAAAAGAGCATCTTTTATAATATGACAACAAAAAGGAGGAAGAATCAATTTTAGAAGTCTAGTAACAAGGATTCAATCAAGTTGATTCTAATAAGAAAAATGGAAATTCATGCAAAATATTTAAACAAAAGGTTTATTCAAAACATAATTTTGTTAGGAGATTTTTTTGGAGTACCGATTCAAAATATTACTTTTGAAAAAGACTTGCTTCAAGAAAGGGTTAACTTTTTCGATGGATGTGAAGAAAAAGGTTATGTAGAATATGTAGAAATAAATACAAAAGAAAAAGAAAAAGGATGCTATTTTGTTCTTCACTCAAAGATTGGAGAGCTTACAGGGGAGGGAACATCAATGGAATTTGCACGTCTTAATTATTCGCTTTCTGTAGAAGGGAAACCATATGATGCTGTGACAGGATCTTATCATGCTAGTGAAAATAGAGATGGAGACGGAAACTGGAGACAAGAAATTTCCCTCTTTTGTGAAAAGGGAGGCGCCCCTTTCTATCATATAGGTTTTGATTTAAGGTTGCTCTCAGAATTTATTTTTAGTAAAGAGTATCAAGATAAGTCGGGAAGAAACTTACAAGATGAATTCGAAATTTTTCCAGAGAAACCATATGCTTATAAATTTAGAAATCGTGCAAAAGTTGGTCAAAATTACAAAACACAGTTTCAAATCGAATCTTCCCTTGAAGATGAATTTTCTCGCCAACTTGGGGTAGGATTTTATAATTCGGCTGAAATAGAGTATCAAAAATATCGAGACAACCTTCTAAAACAAATGCATACTGACTTAACATTTGATGGACTTGACTTGTATCAAAATTTTATAACTGCCAGTTATGAATCTACATTGCCTTTTGAAAAACGGCTTCTGGCAGATGATGTTGAACGTATGACAGGTGTAAGACCAAAAGAATATCAAAAAAATAGAGATTTTGTAAAACAATTACAAAAATCATTACACCTATAAAGAATATATCAAGTGAATTTTCACTTATTTTTGCATCTGGAAAAATTTGACTTTAAAAGGAGCATCTTTTATAATATAACAACAAAAGAAGGAGGAAGAACCAATTTTAGAAATCTAATAACAAGGATTCAATAAAGTTGATTCTATAAGAAAAATGAAAAATCAAATTCATGCAAAACACCTAAACATAAGTTTTATTCAAAACGTAATTTTGTTAGGAGATTTTTTTGGAGTACCGATTCAAAATGTTACTTTTGAAAAAGGATTGTCTCAAGAAAGGGTTTATTTTTTCGATGGATGTGAAGAAAAAGGTTATGTAGAAGAAAATATAGAAGAAAAGGATATCTTAAATAGTTACTCTTTTGCCCTTCACTCAAAGATTGGAGAGATTACAGGGCAGGGGCATTTTGTTCTTGATTATTCCCTTTCTGTAGAAGGAAAACCATATGATACTGTAACAGGACGGTATAATGCTTTTGAAGGTAGAGAGGGGGATGGAAACTGGAAACAAGATATTTCCCTCTTTTGTAATAAGGGAGATGCCCCTTTCTATCATATTGATTTTGCTTCATTTCCTTTATTAAAATTTATTTTTAGTAAAGGGTATCAAGATAAGTCGGGAAGAAACTTACTAAATGGATTCGAAATTTTTCCAAAGAAACCCTATGCTTATAAATTTGAACATTTTGCGAAAGTTGGTCAAAATTATGAAACACAGTTTCGAATTGAATCTTCCCTTGAAGATGAATCTTCTCGTCAACTTGGAATAGGATTCTATAACTCAGTTGTAAAAGAGTATCAAAAATATCGAGATAATCTTCTAAAACAAATGCATACTGACTTAACATTTGATGGACTTGATTTGTATCAGAATTTTATAACTGCTAGTTATGAATTTAAAGTGCGTGATGAAGAACCACTTCAAGCAGATGATATTGAACGTATTACAGGTGTAAGGCCAAAAGAATATCAAAAGAATAGAGCTTTTGTAAATCAATTGCCAAAATCATTACAACGATAAAGAATTCGAGTGGGTCTTCACTCGTTTTTGTATCACAAAAAATTTGACTTTGGAAGTGACACCTTTTATAATAGTAAAAAAAGAAGGAGGAAGAATCAATTTTAGGCGTCTAGTAACAAGGATTTGATAAAGTTGATTTTAGAGGAAAAAAATGAAAAATAACACACATGTAAGCGAGATAAACTTTATGTTTATTCGAAACGTAATTTTGCTAGGTGATCTTTTTGGAGTATCTATTCAAAAGCTTGCTTTTGAAGATGAAAAGAAACGAACAAAGGCCTATTTTTTAGATGAAAACGGAGAAAAAGGTTATGCAAAAGCAAAGAAAAATGGGACCTCTTTTGTGCTTCATTCTAAGATTGGAGAAATTACAGGTTGGAAGGCACCCACTTTAGCAGAACATCTAACTTATTCGCTTTCTGTAGAAGGAAAACCATATGATACTTTAAAAGGATTTTATTTGGCTTATGAAAACGAAGGGAATTTGAAACAAAGTATTTCTCTTTATTGCGAAAAGGAAAAAGTTTCCCTATATGAGATGAAATCCCATCAAGATCTTGCAAATAAAGAACAATTTGTTTTTAGTAAACAATATCAAGATGAGATAGGAAGAGCCTTAAAAGATGAATTTATAATGTCTTCCAAGAAACCCTATGCTTACAAATTTGAAAGGCGTGCTAAAATGGGGCAAAAATACGAAACACAATTTCTAATCGCATCTTCCCTTGAAGATGAAGATTCTTGCCAACTTGGGACAGGATTTTATAGCCAAGCTGTAAAAGCGTATCAAAAATATAGAAGAGATCTTCTAAAAGAAATGCATACCGAGTTGACATTTGAAGACCTTGACTTGTATCAAAATTTTGTAACGGCCAATTATGAAGCTAGGATGCTTGATGAAGAGCCAGTCCAGGCAGATGTTATTGAACGTATTACAGGTGTAAGACCAAAAGAATATCAAAAAAATAGAGCTTTCGTAAAGCAATTACAGCAATAAAAAATATCCGATATAAGAATATTCGAGTGACCTAGAAAACTTCACTCGTTTTCTTTTGACAAAAAAGGCACGATCTTATATGATTAAGAGGGTGATAAGAATGTTAGTAAATTTTATCGAAATGTTACAAGATGCCAAAGCGCATCAATATGCAGTCGCACATTTTAATATCAATAATTTAGAGTGGACAGAATATATTTTAGAAGAAATGGAAACCTTAAAGCGTCCAGTTATTTTAGGAGTTAGTGAAGGTGCCAGTCGCTATATGGGAGGTTTTTTGGTGGTTGCTTCTTTTGTAAAAGCATTGCTTAAGACTAAAAAAATGACCATTCCTGTTTGTCTTCATCTTGATCATGGAAGTAGTTTTGAAGTTTGTAAAGAAGCAATTGATGCAGGATTTACTTCTGTGATGATCGATGCATCCCGTCATCTGCTTTCTGAAAACATTCAAATTACAAAAGAGGTTGTTTCCTATGCGCATCCGTTAGGTGTTTCTGTAGAAGCAGAAGTAGGACACATTGATAGTAATGCAAGTAGTGCCGATTCAAAAGCATTTAATGCAACTGTAGAAGATGCGAAAACGCTTTATGAAAAAACGGAAATTGATGCCTTAGCACCAGCACTTGGTAGTGTACATGGTCTTTATCAAGGTGAACCAAATCTTGATTTTGACCGAATGCTAGAAATCAAGGAGACCCTTCCAATTCCTCTTGTTCTACATGGTGGAACTGGAATTGAAGATGAAAAAATCAAAAAAGCGATTGCATCTGGAATTTCTAAAATTAACATCAATACAGAATTACAACTCGTATGGAGCAAGGCAGTTCGTGCCTTTTTGGAGGAAAACAAGGACGTCTATGATCCTCGTAAAATTATTGGAAGTGGCAAAGATGCGATTCAAAATCGAGTACGAGAAATTGTGATGCTTTTTGAAGCAGGGCGCATGTAACAAGAACTGCCAAAAAGAAATAAACTATAGTAGTGGGAGGTAAGCATGAAAATACTTGAAATTGAAGGAGGAAAAACACTTTCTGGGACAGTTCGCATTAGTGGTGCTAAAAACAGTGCTGTGGCATTGATTCCAGCTGCGATTTTATCTGATGATGCTGTTACGATTTGTAACATTCCAGAAATTACAGATATTGATGCGCTTTGTGAAATTTTAGATCATTTAGGGGCCAAAGTAAAGCGTGCCAGTGAAAGCATTGTCATTGAAGCAAATGGAATGAAAAATAAAGAAATTCCAGCTTCCATGTCTAAAAAATTACGGGCATCTTATTATTTTATGGGTGCTCTTCTTGGAAAATATGGAAAAGTAGAAATGCGTTTTCCTGGTGGATGCTCCATTGGAACAAGACCTATCAACTTACATCTAAAAGGGTTTGAAGCACTGGGAGCAACCATTACACAAAAAGAAAATTGCTATCGGATTGAAGCAGAAACGTTGCATGGTGCAAACATTTATCTTGATGTTGCCTCTGTTGGAGCGACGATAAACATTATGTTGGCGGCTGTGAAAGCAAAAGGAAAAACGGTGATTGATAATGCAGCCAAAGAACCTGAAATCGTCAATGTGGCAACCCTTCTTAATAATATGGGTGCGAAAATTACAGGGGCAGGGACTTCAACCATTAAAATTCAAGGCGTAGAATCTTTAGGAAGTTGTTTTCATGAAGTGATTCCAGATCGGATTGAAGCAGGAACGTATTTAATTATGGGAGCTTGTTGTGGGAAGCAGGTAAAAATTGACAATATCATTCCAGAACATCTAGAAGCTTTGACTTCTAAGTTGGAGGAAGCTGGTGTAAAACTGGAAATTGGTACGGATTCTATCCTTGTTAGTAGACCAGAACATCCACGTGCAATTCAAGTAAGAACACAACCCTATCCTGGTTTTGCGACCGACTTACAACAACCGTTAACTGCCTTTCTAACACTTTGTGATGGAAAAAGTAAAATAGATGAAACCATCTATGAAAATCGTTTTATGCATGTTCCCTATCTCAATCAGTTAGGCGCAGATATTCGAATCAAAAATCAAACGGCTACTGTAATAGGACCTTCGCAATTACAAGGAACAACCGTTGTTGCGACTGACTTACGTGCAGGAGCTTCACTGGTCATTGCGGCTTTGATGGCAGAAGGAATTACCAAAATTACCAACGTGGAACATATTTTAAGAGGATACGAGCAAATCGTCGAAAAACTGACAAACATTGGTGCTAATATAAAGGAAAGAGAAATATAATGTAGGGACTCTTTCTTTTTTGTTAGGAGATGTTTAAAATGCGCCATAAAAAATTACTATTTTGTATGATTTTATGCCTGGTTATTTATTTCATTTACTATTTTTCTGCGACGCAAAAATTAATCTATCTTTCTTTAGGAGATTCTCTTGCTTTAGGAGAAAATGCTTATGGAGAGGTACAGTATGGTTATAGTGATTATGTGGCATCTTACTTAGAAAGAAATGATTTGCTGTCTTTCTATACAAAAGACTTTGCGAAAAGTGGTGCTAGAGTAGAAGATGTAAAAGATATGATTTTAAAAAATGAAACGATAAAAATTGAAAAAGAACAATATGTATTAAAAGAATTATTACGAAGAGCAGATTTGATTACCCTTTCCATTGGTGCCAATAATGTGTTGTCTCCTTTTTCTTCGTTACAAGATTATTCTTTCGTAGACGAAGAAAAGGTTGTACAAAAAATAGAAGATACTGTTTCTTCTTTGGATCAATTGCTTACGCTGATACAAAAATATACAAGAGGGGAAATCATTCTTTTAGGGTATTATAATCCTTTTCCGGAAGATGCTAAACTACAGCGTTTATTTTCTTATTATGAGAATGCTTACCAAACTCTTGCAAAAAAGCATAAAATTTCCTATATTTCACTTTCTGCACTTTTTAAAACACATGAAGATTATTTGCCCAATCCTTTTAATATTCATCCAGGAAGTAAGGGGTATAGTGCTATTTCGAATCAAATCATTGCCCACTTAGAAAAGAGTCTTTTGCATGCTAAAAACGTTTCCTAAAAATCCTTTTCAAATCGAAATTTTCATGCTATGATAAGGGTGTTATGTCAAAGGCAGCTTTTTCTTTTATATAGAGAAAAACAATAACAAGATGACATAAATATATAGAAGGAGATGCTAGGATGATGCAAAAAGAAATGGCTACACGGCAATTTTCTGAATTTGACTTTATTCGATTATTTTGTGCGATGCATTATAAAGCAAGACGTGTTCCTATTATAAATCACCATGCCTTAGAAAAGAAATTGTATCCATTTTATGATGTTCCTGAATATAAAGAATTATTTCAAGATATTGTTCCTAAAAAAGATGGTATTTATAAAGAAAGCAACTATTTAGACTTACAAAAAGCATTCACGACAGCACGAATTGTTGGTTTATTAGTACCCATACATGGAGCTGGAGCACTAAAATCTATTGTTTTCTGCAATGATGATATCGCATCAGAAATCACCTCGACTGTTGCGCCTGAAATGGTCGATAAAATGGCTCGCTTATTTGTGATGCTGGAAAATGTAGAAGAAGCAAAACATGTGAAAAAGAACATCAAGAAATAAAACACCAAAGTTTTTCATTGGAATCGTTTAAAATTTGCTTGTCAAATCATAAAAAATTTGCTATAGTAATAACGCAAATCGAATGACTATGGTTTTTAAAAAATCATGGCGGAAGGAGAGAAAACATGAAAAAGGGAATTCATCCAGACTATAAGCCTTGCAAAGTAACTTGTGCTTGTGGAGAAACATTTGAAACAATGTCTACCAAAGATGAAATCACAGTAGAAGTTTGTTCTAAGTGTCATCCGTTTTTTACAGGAAAACAAGCAAGAGCATCTCGTGCTGGAAAAGTAGAAAAATTTAACAAAAAATATGGTTTTGATAAAAAAGAAGCGTAATGCCTCTTTTTTTTGATTGCTTTTGAAAAGCTATGGTACAATAAAGAAGAAGGGAGAGAAATGTATGAAAATTGGAATTGCTTGTGATCATAGAGGATATTCGTTAAAAACAAAATTGGCGGATGCTTTGAAAGAAAGTTATGAAATCGTTGATTTTGGGACAAACAGTGAGGAAATGGTAGATTACCCAGACTATGCCTTTTTACTAGGAGAAGCAGTGGCTAAAAAGGAAGTTTCTTATGGAATTGCCATTTGTGGAAGTGGGATTGGAATCTCTATTGCTTGCAATAAAGTAAAAGGTGTACGTGCTTCTAAGGTAGGAACCAAAGAAGAAGCTATAATGACCAGATTAGATAATGATGCCAATATCATTTGTATGGCAGGAAATCAAAAGGAAGAGGAAGCGATTCAATTGGTAGAAGTCTTTTTAAATACAAAATTTTCTCAGGAAGAAAGGCATGCAAGAAGACTTCAAAAAATAGAAAGCTACGAGGAGAAAAAGTATGTCTGTTAAGTTTTTTGTCTATTTGTTTTCTACCTTTGTTGTCATTTATGCGCTTGATGCAGTTCGAATCAATCAAATTTTTAAAAAAAATAAAATCATGCAAGCAAGAATTTGTTATTTTTTAATTGCAATTTCTCTCATCTATTTAGTTTCAAACTTTTTCATTGACTTTTTTGTTTCTTCAAAAATTTATTAAAATGCGTATAAAAGACTTCTTTTTGGAAACACTTCTAATGAGGTGAGAAGATGAAACAAAGAAAGCTAAAACGTTTCGCAGTAATTGGGATTTATGTTGTGTTGCTTCTTGCAGTAACTGCCACAACTTATTTTGCAAGTGTTGCTTTTAAGCCATCTATGGAAGATGTACAAGATAACGTTGATTATGTGAATGATTCCATTGTAGAACAAAACTTACCTGTTGTTCAAACGGAAGATGAAATCATTAAGAAACCTTATCAAAATGAAAGCGTCACTATTGCTAAATATTTTTATGATTATCAAGCAGAAAAAGAACAACAAGAACGTGCGATTATCTATCATGAAAATACATATCTTCAAAACTCTGGAATGGATTTTAAACTCGATAGCGTGTTTGATGTGACTGCTGTCTTGGATGGAACTGTTTTAGATGTAAGAGAAGATGAATTGATGGGAAAAACTGTTGAGATCAAACACAAAGATGGTGCTTATATTAGTACTTATCAAAGTTTAAGTGAAGTTGCTGTTAAAAAAGGAGATACCGTAACACAAGGACAAGTCATTGGTAAAAGTGGGGAAAACACCATGGATAAAGAAATGGGAAACCACTTACATTTCGAATTTTATAAAGATGGAACGGTGGTAGATCCTGCGAAATTTTTTGAGCAAAAAGTAGAAGCAAAGGAAAGCTAAATTGGCTTTCTTTTTCTGTATGAAATCCTTACTTTTACATATACTAGAAAAGAAAGATAGGCTTATTTACAAGCATTTCTGTTTTTGATAGAATAAGGATGAAAGGCGGGATTTTATGTTAGCAAAGGATATTGGAATTGATTTAGGAACTGCGAATGTACTGATTTATATCAAAGGAGAAGGCATCGTCTTAAATGAACCAAGTGTTGTTGCCATTGATACAGAGTCTAGAAAAGTGGTTGCGGTTGGAAAAGAAGCCAGTGAGATGTTGGGAAGAACACCTGGCAAAGTCAAAGCCATTCGTCCGATGAAAGATGGTGTCATCGCAGACTTTGAAATTACTGAAATTATGCTCAACACCTTTATTAAAAAAATTCATGCCAAAAGTATTTTATCTCGTCCCCGTATTTTAATTTGTTGTCCATCTAATATCACACCTGTTGAAAAGAATGCCATTAAAGAAGCTGCAGAAAGAACAGGCGCAAGACGTGTTTATATTGAAGAAGAACCTAAAGTCGCAGCCATCGGAGCTGGGATGGACATTTCAAAACCAAGTGCCAATATGGTCATTGATATTGGAGGAGGTACTACCGATATTGCCATTTTATCTTTGGATGATATTGTAACGAGTGCATCCATTCGGATCGCAGGAAATGTGTTTGACCAAGATATTATTAAATACATTAAGGATAAATATAAACTTTTGATTGGAGACAAAACTGCAGAAGAGATTAAAATTCAGTTTGGAAATGTCTTCCATCCAAGTAAAAAAGAGAAGATGGAAGTGCGTGGAAGAAACTTGGTGACGGGTCTTCCTGATACCATTGAAATTGTCCAAGAAGAAGTGGAAGAAGCGCTTCATGAGAGCTTATATAAAATCATAAAAGCTGCGACCAACGTCTTAGAACAGACACCGCCTGAACTTTCTGCTGATATTGTCGAAAAGGGAATTGTCTTAACCGGTGGAGGTGCCATGTTAGGAGGCCTTACAGAATTATTTAACCAAGAATTGCAAGTCCCAGTCTTTATTGCAGATTCTCCACTCACTTGTGTTGTGGAAGGAACAGGTGTCTTGCTAGAACAAGTCAAAAAACTAGAGGAAGAGTAAATTTCTCTTTTTCTTTTGCATTCTTTTCTCTTTTATGATAGGATAAGTATTGTTATGGAGGCGTTTGCGATGAAAATTGTACTTTTAGTCATTTCAATCTGTTTGATTGTAATCGTTTTATTACAAAGTGGAAAAGCAGAAGGTGCATCACAAATCTTCTCTGGTGGGAATTCTGATTTATTTAGCAAGCGAAAAGAAAGAGGAACAGAACTTGCCATCAGTAGAATTACCATGTGTTTGGGACTTGCGTTTTTCTTGATTTGTTTAGTAGAATCTTTTCTATAAAAAAGCCATGAGAGAATTGCCTTTCATGGTTTTTAAGTGCTTTCTATAAGATTTCATCTAATTTTATAATCGCATCGTTTCTTGTTTCTTCATATTTTTTTATAAATGTTTTGATCGTTTTTTTAGGTTCTTTTGCTAAAGGACTATTTGGATTATATGTTTTGGTTTCTACGATGTTTTCAAGGGTATCTGCTAACTCGTATTTTGTGTAAGGAGATAAGAATTTAGGAGAAAGATAAAACCTTTGTTTCTGCTTTAATTCAAGGAGTGCATTTTGAGAAAAAGTAAGATCGGTAAGATATTTTTCTAACGTTTGCTTTTCAATGGGTGTAACACTGGTTAAAAAAGTAGATAAGTAAAATAAATGTAACCAATCTTGATTGAGGCCGTACCCACCACCTTTTATTCTGCTATCGACTCGCTCAGGACAATTTGTTATCTCTTTTTTTGTGGTATGATCTAAATAACTGTTTTGCCAAATTAGCTTGAAGGTTTCTTCAAAAAAGTGAAACGAGAAACAAACAAGATGAATGTTTATACCCTCCATATTTTGTAAGGATGTAAGAAGTCTTGGTATTTCTTGCATTTGTTTAGGATTATGATGGGAAAGAAAATTGCTAGGTAAAGTGTGATCTAAAAGATGGATTAAGGCTTGGTTTACGCGTTTTTGCGTATAATATTCATGATGCTTTTTCCCCGCTGAAAAGTAAGTATAACGATTGGGATTTTGATACTGGACTTCTTGTTCATTGTAGGCAAAGGTGTTAAAACTATGTCCGCCTTGAAAACGATAAAAAGTATGTAGTTTCTTCTCTGTTTCAAGGGTATCTTTCCAAGATTCTAATAAGGCCATTTTTCTTCCTTCTTTCGTGTGTTTCTTATTTTACTAAGAAGGCTGCCAAAATACAAGAAATTTCGTGTAAAACACCAAGAAACATGATATGATAGTAGTAGGATAGAGGGTGATTCGATGGAAGATAAAGTTTTAGAAATTTTAAAAGAAGAGGGGAAAGCCATTTCTATTTTTGAACTGGAAGAAAAACTAGGAACAAAAGATACGCTTTCTTTAGAAGAGTTGACCAAAATTTTATATCATATGGAAGAAGATGCACTGATTTATCATACCAATAAAGATAAGTATATGATTCTAGAAGATAGCCATTTAAAAAAAGGAGTTATGCATGCTAATAAAAAGGGCTTTGGTTTTGTAGATATCGAGGAAAGCGAACAGGATGTTTATGTTTCCAAAGAAAATATCAATGGTGCCCTTCATGGAGATACTGTTTTGGTGGAAGTAATCAGCAAGAAAAGCCTAGACCGCATGGAAGGAAGAATCTTACGTGTTTTAAAACGTTCTAGCAATCGTTTTGTTGGAGAGATTACCTTTCAAAATGATGTTGGCATTGTGAAGCTTGATGAAGATAAAATTCAAATGGAAGTCGTTGTTTCCAAAGAAAATGCGTTGCATGCTGTCGATGGACATAAAGTGGTTGTTGAAATTATCAAGCGACTTTCTAATCAGCAGAGTGAAGGAAAAGTTGTGGAGATTATTGGACATAAAAATGACCCAGGTGTAGATATTCTATCGATTGTCTATAAATATGGAATTGAAGTGGACTTTCCTTTAGAAGTGAAAGAAGAAGTGAAAACGATTCCTGAAGTAGTTTTAGAAGAAGAATATCAAGGAAGAAGGGACTTGCGAGAAGAAGAAATCTTTACCATAGATGGTGCGGATACGAAAGATATTGATGATGCAATTTCGATTCGAAAGAAAGAAGATGGCTATGAACTTGGTGTTCATATCGCAGATGTGTCACACTATGTTAAAGAAGGAAGTCCTTTGGATGAGAGCGCTATGGAGCGAGGTACGAGTGTTTATTTGGTAGACCGTGTAATTCCAATGCTTCCTCATGAGCTTTCCAATGGTATTTGCTCGTTAAATCCAGGTGTAGATCGCCTTACCATCAGTTGTGTGATGCAGTATGACTTGGAGGGAAATTTAAAAGATTATGAAATTTTCCCAAGTGTGATTCGAAGTAGAAAACAAATGACTTATACTTGTGTCAATGCGATTTTAGAAAGGCGCGAAATTCCAGAAGGTTATTCCCCTTTTGTAGAAAGCTTAACTGCCATGCATCAATTGGCAGACCTTTTGCGCAAGAAGAAAAAGGCACGAGGTTATATTGATTTTGATGTGGATGAAGCGAAGATTTTAGTGGATGATGCTTGTGTACCTTACGAGATCAAACCAAGAGAACGAGGGGTTGGCGAAAAGTTAATCGAAGACTTTATGATTGCTGCCAACGAATGTGTTGCGACACATATTTTCTACATGGATTTACCGTTTATTTACCGAATTCATGAAAGTCCTAAGGAAGAAAAGATTCGTGAGTTCTTACAGTTTATTGGAACGCTTGGATATCATGTGAATGGAAATGTGAAAAACCAAGATCCAAAGACCATTCAGAGAATTTTGAAAGAACTGGAAGATAAAAAAGAATACAAGATTTTGGCTTCCTTAATGTTACGAAGTATGCAAAAAGCGATTTATTCGAAGGATAATGTAGGACACTTTGGTCTTGCTAGTCCTTGCTATACGCATTTTACAAGTCCAATTCGAAGATATCCCGATACGACAGTACATAGACTTTTACATACCTATTTATTCGACCACAACCTTTCTCATTCTACCATACAGCACTTTGAAGATAAGTTAGTTTATATCGCAGAACATTCTTCCGCCAAAGAGCGCTCTAGTGTAGATTGTGAACGAGAAGTAGAAGATATGAAGATGGCAGAATATATGGAAAGTCATATTGGAGAAGAATTTGAAGGGATGATTTCTTCAGTGATGAACTTTGGAATGTTTGTAGAGTTAGATAACCTCATCGAAGGCCTTGTTCCGATACGAGATATGGATGATTTCTTCCACTATGATGAAGAAAATATGACACTAACTGGAGAGCGAAGTCACTTACAATATAAAATTGGTGACCGTGTTTTAGTCAAAGTCGTTCGTGCAAGCAAAGAAGAAAAACAAATTGATTTTGAAATTGTAAAGAAGGTGTAGTTATGGCAGTGAAAAAGAAAAGAAAACTAAAACGTCCTATTAAGACGTTACTTCTTCTTTTCTTATCAGGCATTTTTTTAGTGAGTGCTGGGGTCAGTTATGAAGTTTTCAAAAAGACAAAAAAACCGAAAGAAAAAATTTATGAAGTCTCTCTTAAAGAACCTACCACAGAAGAGGCATCTCTTGTGATGATAGGGGATGCTTTAATTCATAGTACGGTTTACGAAGATGCAAGACAAAGTGATGGAAGTTATGACTTTAAACCCATGCTTGCTAAAATAAAACCTATGGTACAAGATTACGATTTAAGGTATTACAATCAGGAAACGATTTTAGGAGGCGCTTCTTTAGGATATTCCAATTATCCAAGATTTAATTCTCCCCAAGAAGTAGGAGATGCCTTTTTAGATGCTGGGTTTAATCTCGTCTCTCTTGCTACCAATCATACAATGGATAAAGGAGAACAAGGTGTTTTAAATTCGCTTGCTTATTGGAAGGATAAACCTGCTTTTACGGCAGGAAGTTACACTTCTTTTGAAGAAAGAGACCAGGTTAAAATACAAGAAATCAATGGGATTCGCTATGCTTTCTTTTCTTACACAACTTGGACCAATGGACTCGAAACACCTGTAGGAAAAGAGTATTTAAACAACGTTTACTCAGATGAACTTGCAAAACAAGATATTGAAGCTGTTCGGGATAAAGTAGATGTCATTTTAGTAGCAATGCACTGGGGAACAGAGTATTCTCATGGCATTTCTTATGACCAGGAACGAATTGCCAACTATTTATCTTCGCTTGGTGTCAATATTATCATCGGTGCTCATCCACACGTGGTTGAACCT
The DNA here is from genome assembly GCA_947627225.1 of uncultured Bacilli bacterium. Classification (GTDB taxonomy): domain Bacteria; phylum Bacillota_I; class Bacilli_A; order RF39; family UBA660; genus CANQVB01. The sequence continues at coordinate 61,192 of CANQVB010000001.1, read as the reverse complement.
ATTGCTTATGTTGGAAATACCCTTGTGATCTATTCTCTTGGAAACTTTATTTCAGATCAAGAAGGGATTGAACGATTAACTGGCTTACTTGCTTCTGTAAACATTAAGAAAACAACCAATCGTGGCATCACGACTATTTCGCTTGAAGACTTAAAAGCAGAACTTCTTTATACGCATTCCAATGTAGGTCGGAAAAGATCGTTTGAGGTATATCCTTATACGCAACTATCCAATGCACTTTTACCCAATTATAAAAATTATTATGAACGATATAAAGGCATTGTGCAAGAAGAATTAGGTGCACAAATTGCAATGCCAGAGTTAGGAGGATAACATGGAAATTGTAAATCGACGGGCAAGGCATGATTACTTTATCGAAGACACTTTTGAATGTGGTCTATGCTTAGTAGGAACTGAGATTAAGTCTATTCGTGCAGGGAAGTGTAACTTGAAAGATAGTTATGCCATCCTAAGAAATCAAGAATGCTATCTTCTAAATGCTTTTATTTCCACATATCAAGAGGGAAGTGTTTTTAACCATGATGAAGTACGCACTCGTAAACTTTTGCTGCATAAAAATGAAATTCGAAAATTAGACAATAAAGTTCGTTTGGAAGGGTATACGTTAATTCCTTTGAAGATTTACTTTGTAAAGAATAAAGCAAAAGTATTACTGGGGCTTTGTAAGGGCAAGAAAAACTATGACAAACGAGAAAGTCTCAAAGAAAAAGATCGAAAACTAGAAATGGAGAAATTACGAAAGTATAAGAATTTGTAAGGTCTTCTTTTTTTATTTATAAGGAATTTTTTTTAAAAAGATACAATAAAAGAAAAGATAAAATCTATCGGTATCTATGGTTCTCTAGGAACTATAATTTGTATATACAAAAGCTTTACTATGTAAATGATTGAGGAAATTTAATGCGTAACGAATTAATCAAGAATGAGAAAATTTTATGTGTGCTTTCCAGTTGCGACAACAGTGTCGTCGCAATTAAGTGGGTCTCATTATTTTACATGAGCTAAGAGAAAGTAGACAAAATTTTATGTTTATCAATTTCCTTTCTAAACTCCATACATAATATGATATACTGGTTAAGAAAGTAGGTGAATTTTTTAATGAATAACAATATTTTTTCTCCGTCTTTTAAATTTGAGAAGAAAACAAGAGCACTTAATATACAATTATGGGGGTTTGTAGGGCTAATATCTATGTTTAGCACTTTCCTTTTTGCAGAAGTTCCCTACTTATGTTTATGTTCAATTTTTGATATTGAAAGTGCTTTTATATTAGACAATTTATCAGTGATTCTTTGTGCTTCTACTATAATATTTGGCCTTATATTTGGAGTTGGTCTTTATAAATTTTTAAATCCTCTTTTGTATTCTTATAAATTTGAAGATAATAAGATTATAAAAGGTAAAATAATAAGTCCCGAAAAAGCAAATGGTATTGATTTAGCATTTGATACTATAATGACAACTTATATGGCTAAAAATATTGCCAATTCAAAATCTGTTGTAGCTGGAAATGCAGCAATAAACATGGATAGTATTATTACGTTAATAAAGCTTAATACTAATCAAGAGTTTGTCAATAAATTCTTTGATACTGATATTTATAAGAAGAAGATTTATAATAATCCAAAATTACTAAAAGAAACAAAATATAATTTAGTATATATTTGTGAGGGAAATAAAAAATTAGTTATTCCAAAATTATATGAAGGTATGAATATTTCTCAAAGTAATAGTGGTGAAAAATCTCTTTTAGCTCGTGTATTAGTAAGAAGTTTAATTGTATTATGTGTATTTTTCTTGTTTTCAATGATAGATTTATTTATAGGAATTGGCAATAACAATGAATATAAGGCTAACATTAATAATACTTGTGAAATGATACAAAGTAATTTGAATGATTATGGCTATTCAATAACAAGAAACTGTAATTTTGAAAAAATAGTTTCTAGTGACAGGACCTCAACTATAGAATATAAAATTGACAAAAATGGTAATATAACGAAAGTTAGTTTAGATTTATATTATGACGCTTCATCTTATAGTAGCAATGAATTAAGATATATTATTAGCACGTTGCTTGCTGATTTTTCTAATGATGAAACAAATGATTTTGTAGATAAAGTAAATTCTTGCATTAATGGTAATTGTCAATTTGGTACATTAGGATCATTAAGAATCGGATCTAGTGGTGGTTTTGTGAATATACATAATTACCAATAAAATATTTTTATGTTGTATTGGAAAATGATTTAAATGTAAATAAAAAGGTATTGTTTGTTTTAATTTATTTGATTTATATTTCAATTTGAAATATAAAAATGGTGCAATTAGCATATATGAATTTTAACTGAATTTATGGAATTTTGTTTTCTTTTTGTTCATGTTTCTTTAATTTTTCTAGAAAAAAATGTGCGAGTTTAAAACTCAATGACACGATTACTAAAAAGGTTATGCACATTTTATAATAAATTCATTTGCATTTGACCAAATAATTGTAAAGTAAATATTAACTAAATTACAATATTTTTTATTGAATTTTAGAAATATATGATAAAATAAACAATAGAGAGGCAGTGTGATACAATGAATCAAGATTTAAATAACTTAAATCAAAATATGCAAAGTAATAATGAAATGTCTGATAGTCCGCTAACAAATATTAATGAGAACAGAGAAGAAAAACCAAATTATATTCTTAAATTTAATGATGTTGATTTAAAAAAAGTAAATGATAAGAATAGTAAAATTAAAAAAGCGGTTATAATAATTATTGCAATAATTATTATAGGTTCTTTTATATTTCAAGATAACTTATTTTTGGAATTATCTTGGACGGCAAGAATTTTGTTAATTTCTCTAGCATTAGGTATAATGTTTACTGGTAAATACGAAAAGATACCATCACCAATGGAATTAAGATTTTATAATGATTATTTAGTAGTATATTGGGAAAAGAAATATTTTAATCCAAAGGTTACTAGAATGATGTATGATAAGTTTTATTACAAAGATATACACAAAATTCAGTTTAGAAAAAACATACAAAGAATAAATATTTATGGAATATTTGAAGGAATTTGGTACGACTATAATAAAGATGGAAGTTTGCCTAAAAATCCAACATATCACAAAACTGTCGACTCTATTGCATATTTTTACACTAGGCTTAATTCAAATATAGATTTTGTTAATGAAATTGATTCTCATTCGCCTGTAAAAGTTAGTGTTGAAAATAATTAGTAGATTTTATATGATGGAGACAAAATGAGAAACAATAAAATAAAAAATAAAATAATCCAATTTATGATAATTGCTATTTTCGGATATTTGTTTATATATAGTATAATTAATATATGTACATACATATTTGGAAAAGAAAGGGAACTTCATGTAACTTTAGATAATCATTTTCTTATTGGTTACTCAGAATATTATGTTTCATACAATAATGGCAAAAAAATGGTTTGGAATAAAAATATTCACTTATCATTTATTGAATCAATACAATGGAGAAATAATTCTGGGTATGTCACTTTTAAACAATTAGGAACACATTTAACACATCGTTCTGCATTTGTATATTCATCAATTTACTTTATAATTTTTATTATTATTTTATATGTTTATATAGTAGATATTATAAAAAAACGAAACAACACATTTAATAAAATTACAAATAAGAAAAAGGAGCATGTAAAGATGATAAAGTGTTAAAGAACAATATCATATAAATATTCAGCAGTAGAACAATTAAATGCAGAAATGTTAAACTCCATTTTCAATAAAATTTGAGGAAATTGAAAAATACGAATCACTTGTTAAAGATAAAAATGATATAAGAATTATGAAATGTCCTAATTGCGGAAACAATGTTCAATTTTTCAATTTTGATAGTACTTTAAAAGATTATAAGAAATTTAAAAGTATGAATAATAAATAAAAATGGAGCAATTAATAATTTGAAATTTTACAGAAAAATGCAATGTCACAATAAAAAACAGGATATGTGATGGCATCAGGCGGAGATTAAAACTTTTTATAGTTTCTCCGTTTTTTTGATGCAAAAAATGGGTGTATTTATATGCAAAGTATATGTGTTTTTATGAATTTTAACTGAATTTATTAAATTTTGTTTTCTTTTTGTTCATGTTTCTTTAATTTTTCTAGAAAAAGAATGTGCAAGTTTAAACTTCAATGGTGGAAGTGTTTGTATCGGAGTTTACAGTTTCCCCTCTTTTCCAGTCGTTTCCTGTTACAATTTGTCGCATTGTATGCTATAATGACTTAGATAGAAGGTGATGTGCATGGATTTAATTCGTCTTAAGAATGTCAGTAAACGATATAAAAACGGCGTCACAGCCATCTATGATTTAAACTTGTCAATTAAAAAGGGATCTTTTGCTTTCGTAATTGGTGGAAGTGGAAGTGGAAAAAGTACCTTCATAAAAATGCTCTACCGGGAGGAGAAACCTACGACAGGTTCCATCATTGTAGGTGGTGTAAATGTGGCGAAGCTTCGGAATAAAAAAGTCTATAAATTAAGAAGAAAGCTTGGAATTGTCTTCCAAGATTATCGACTTCTTCCTAAGCTAAATGTCTATGAAAATGTAGCTTTTGCGATGGAAGTGATTGGTGCTAAAAAGGATGAAACCAGAAGGAAAGTGTTGAAAGCCCTAGAGCTTGTTGGTCTTAAAAATAAAATTCACAACTATCCAGATCAATTGTCTGGTGGAGAACAACAACGTGTTGCGATTGCAAGAGCCATTGTCAACGAACCAAAACTTTTGCTTTGTGATGAACCAACAGGAAATCTAGATCCAGATCGTTCCATTGAAATTGTAAAAGTCTTAGAAGAAATCAACAAGACTTGTGGAACAACAGTGATTATGGCAACGCATGATAAAGAAATTGTCAACAAAATGAAAAAACAAGTCATTGTCCTAAAAGATGGACGTCTTGTAAAACAACAAGAAAGGGGGACTTACGATGAAGCTTTTTAGAATGCTAGGTAGAAGTGTTCGAGATGCTTTTAAAAGTGTCTTTCGAAACTTTTCCTTATCTCTTGCCTCTATTTCTTGTATTACCATTACACTAATCATCGTGGCAATTTCTATTTTGGCATCCTTTAATGTAGAAAACTTTACCAAAGAAATTGAAAAAGATATGACGATTGTTGTCTTTGTGGATAACAAGGTGGAAGAAGATCAAGTGAAAACGATTGAAAAGAAAATTAAGAAGATGGCAAATGTAGAGTCTTATGTGTTCAAGGGAAAAGAGACTGTAAAAGAAGAAATGCAGAAAGAGTCAGATATTTTCAATACCATCATGCAAGATTGGGATAGTGAAAGTAATCCATTAAAGGACACTTTTCAAGTCAAAGTAAAGGACATTGAAAAAATCAGTAAAACAGCCAATAAAATTAAGAAGATAGAAGGCGTTGCGGTTGTGCGTTATGGAGAAGGTATGGTCGATCAAATGGTCACAGCCTTCAAGTCAATTGAAAAAGTAGCTTATGGGATTGTGATTGCCCTTGTTGTTGTCACAGTATTTTTAATTATCAATACCATTAAGTTAACCATCTTCTCAAGAAAACGGGAAATTTCAATTATGCGTCTTGTTGGCGCAAGCAACTTTACGATTAAAACACCATTTATTGTAGAAGGAATGATTCTAGGTTTAATTGGTGCGATTGTTCCTGTTTGTTTGGTTCTCTTTGGATACCTTGCTTTCTATAATCATTTTGATGGCTACTTATTCTCAGAGTTAATTCAGCTGATCAAACCAGAACCATTTATCTATCTTGTTTCTTTGATGGTTGTTGGCATTGGAATGCTCGTCGGCATGATTGGTAGTGCAAGTGCCGTAAGGAAGTATTTAAAAGTATGATGAAGAAAATCTTACACAGCGTGTTGGTCGCATCCTTCTTACTTTCCGTATTTGCACTACCTACGGAAGTTGGCGCTACAACATTGCAAGACTATATTGATAAAGTCAATAAATACCAAGCAGAAGTGGATTCTGCCAATGCCGAAGTGCAAAAGACAGATGCTGAAATTAGAGCAATTAAGGGAGAGATTTCTACCTTACAAAATGAAATTCAAAGCATGATGGAAGAAGCAGAACAAAAACAACAAGAAATCGAACAATTTAATCAAGATATCAAACAGAAAAGCTTAGAGACAAAAGACTTGTTCCAATATTTACAAATCGCCGATGGAGAAAATGCCTACTTGGAATATGCTTTTGGTGCAACGGATATTACAGATATGATTTACCGAATGAGTTTAGTCGAACAGATGACAGAATATAATGACAATACCATTCATGAACTTGAAGGAATGATTGAAGAGAATAAGAAGAAGAAAAAAGAACTAGAAAAAGGACAGAAAGAAATGGAAGAGAAAAAAGTTCTTTTGGGACAGAAGATTTCTTCTTTGGAAGGACAAAAAGTAAGCATTCAATCTGGAGCCATTAGTTCAAGTAAACAGTTAAAAATCTACCAAGATACCGTCAAGATGTATCAAAATCTAGGTTGTGGTGCCAGTGATGTGATTGGAGTTACTTGTGCTGTCAATCAAACTGTGCCAACAGCAGGTTGGTATCGTCCGTTAGAAAATGGGCGCATTAGTAGTTATATGGGTTATCGTGATTTCTCTGCAGCGGGAAGTAATTTCCATCAAGGAATTGACCTTACGAGTCCAAGTGGAAGGGGAACTTACATTTATCCAATTGCACCTGGTACCATTGGTTATGTTGGACAAGATTATTATGGAGCCAACTTAGTTGTTGTTTATCACGTCGGACCTGATGGAAGAAATTATAGTTCCCTCTATGTACATATGGACTGGGTTTCAGGTGGTCTTTATAAAGGAAGAATTGTTGATCAGAACACCGTTTTAGGTGGTATGGGAGATACAGGTTGGGCCTATGGTGTACACTTACACTTAGAAGTCGCAGACTGTAGACTGTATGATCCAATGGATGGACAATGTGCTACCTGGAATAGTTGGTCTAACTATATTATGCGCCGCTATAACAATGGATTTAAAGGTGCGCAAAGTCTTCTTAATCTTCCAACTTCTTGGTATGGAAGATAAATTAAAATAAAGAAATACTTTTTTCCACCGAATTGGCTAAATTGGGTGGATTTTTCTTATAAAGTATAAATGCCCCTTTACAAAAGTACATTTGTTTGCTATAGTAGGACACGAAGTTGAGATGAAGTATATGAAAGAAAGTTTAAAACGTCAGTTGCAACCCTTTATTCTTAGATATGATTGGGAGGAAGCTAATTTTTATGAAAAAGAAGATGTTACATTCGTAAAGAAAGATACAACAAGCAGCGTTTTCAATTTTATATTTTCTGTTAAAGATCTATACAGCCACCAAAGAGAGACTGTAAAGTTTTATGTAATTCAGCAAAGAATTGTTAGAATGCGTTGTACTTGTCGAGATTTTTTAGTAAAAGATTCCTGTGAACACATTCCCGCAGTCATTAAATATTATGAACCCCTTCTTTTAGATGAAGTGAAAAAGGATGTCCGAAAAGTATCGCAGCAAATCTTATCCCTTTTTTCCAAGGAAAAATCATCAGGTGTAGTGAAAAAGAAGCTTACAGTTGCATACTATTTTGAACAACATGAAACCTACTGGGGTGAGACAAGGTGGATTCTAAAAATTAAACTCGGTGATTCAAAACTCTATACCTTAGGAAACAAATACAGTCGTTTTATGGATGCCTATACCCAAGGGGTTGGAGAAGTTTCTTTTGGAAAGAATTTTACCTATAATCCACGAAACTATTATTTTAGCGATGAAGATGAAGAAATTTTGGCTTTTCTTCAACATTACTGTTCCTTTCGTTATGGAGATATTGATGTTCCCGCCAAATTTTGGCCTCGCTTCTTAAGTCTATTTTTAAAGAAAGATTTCTATATAAATTCTTTTGGTCCATACCATGGTTTCCTAGAAGAAATGCCTATTAAGATTGCCCTTTCCAAAGAAAAAAGTGATTATATTTTAAAACTAGATCTTGAAAAAGAAGTTGTTCCACTCACAGAAAATTATGAATATATTCTTTATCAAAATAAAGCCTACCACTTAAATCAAGATTATAGAAAATTTTTGAAAACTATGGAACAAAATAATATGGATAGCCTCATCTTTTCGAAAAAAGATTTACATTCTTTTAGTGAGGGTATTTTACCGATTGTTAAAAATGAGGTCGAAGTCAGCGAAGATTTGAAGGAAATTAGTATTATAAAAAAGCCAGATGTAAAATTGTATTTCGATTTGAATCGGGAGGATGTAACTTGTAAAATTAAATTGGGCTATGCCAAACAAGAAATTGACTATTTTGCCAAAGAAGATGAAGTATTACGAGATATGGCCTATGAAAAAGAAGTGATTCAAGATTTAAGCGCTTATGGTTTTGAATTAGATCTTGAGAAAAATAAAATTCAGTTAGAAGGCTTAGAATCTGTGGTCCTTTTCTTAGAAGAAGGACTTGAAGGTTTAGCGAGCAAGTACACAGTATTTACATCTGAAAAGATGAAAAATACGAATGTGAGAAAAAATCTTAAAATTACGAGTACTTTCTCGATTGGACAAGATAATATCATGCGTTATGACTTTGATTTAGGAGAAGTCGATAACAGTGAAATTTCTGGGCTCATGAGTGCCCTCAAACATAAAAAGAAATATCATAAACTTTCAAGTGGAGATATTGTTAACCTAGAAGATGAATCTTTAAATGAACTGCGTGCCTTGATGGAAAATTTGGATTTGGATATGAAATCTTCTTCTGGAGAAATTCCAAAGTACCAAGCCATTTATTTGGATAGTATCAAAGAAGACAGTCATTTGCAAATTAAAACAAATAATTTGTTTGATGCGTTTATTAAAAAGTTTAGAGAATATAAGGATGTAAAGCTTTCGTTTACAGCAAAAGAAAAAGAACTTTTAAGGGAATATCAACAAGTTGGTGTATCTTGGCTTTATACCATTCACAAATGTGATTTGGGTGGTATTTTAGCAGATGAGATGGGGCTTGGTAAATCTATTCAGACGATTTATCTTTTTAAAAAGTTATTAAAAGAAGATAAAGATAGCAAGTTTTTAATCGTTTGTCCTACAGCACTTGTTTATAACTGGTGGAATGAGTTTCAAAAGTTTGGCAAAGAAATTCCAGTTTCCCTTTTTGTAGGAAATAAATGTAAGCGAAAAAGTGCCATCCAAAAAAGCAAAGCAAGCGTCTTTATTACAAGCTATGGAACACTGCGGGAAGACATTGAAGAATATAGCAAGATGAACTTTAAAATTTGTGTGATTGATGAGGCACAAAACATTAAGAATCCACTTGCAAAAAGTACAAGAGCTGTCAAGAAAATTCAAGCGGAGACAAAACTTGCCTTAACAGGTACACCTCTTGAAAATTCAATCGCAGAGTTGTGGAGTATTTTTGACTTTATTATGCCAGGATTCTTATCGAATTTAAAGAAATTCAATGAACATTACCGTTTTCAAGAAATGAATGATGATGCTTCTAAACAGTTGTCTAATTTAAGTCGTTTAATTTCTCCATTTATTCTAAGAAGAAAAAAAGAAGATGTCTTGAAAGAATTACCACCAAAGATTGAGAATAATATTTATATTGATTTGGGTGAAGAACAGAAAAAATTGTATGCACTTGAAATTAAAAAGGTAAAAGAAGAAATGGAAAAAGTTTTGGAAACGGAATCGTTCCAACAAGCGCGTTTCTATATTTTACAACTTCTAATGCGCTTGCGGCAACTTTGTATTGATCCAAGGCTTGTCTATGAAAACTATAAAGGTGAAAGTGCTAAAATTGAAAATTTGGTGCGCGTTGTTAAAGAAGTGGTCGAAAATGGACACAAGATTTTGTTATTTACCAGTTTCAAGTCTGCTTTAGAAATTGTGCGTAAAGAATTCTCTAAACAAAAAATCAGCTATTATACAATGGATGGTTCTGTGAGTGGAAAAATGCGACAAGAGCTTGTTGATAAGTTTAATAAAGATGATACCAATGTATTTTTAATCACGTTAAAAAGTGGTGGGACAGGTCTAAACTTAACGAGTGCTGATGTTGTAATTCACCTTGATTTGTGGTGGAATCCACAAGCTGAAAAGCAAGCGACAGATAGAGCCCATCGAATTGGACAAAAAAAGACCGTTGAAATTATCAAGTTGATTGCGACAGGAACTATAGAAGAGAGAATTTTAGAGTTACAAAAGAAAAAGCAAGCTTTGAGCGACAAACTGATCGAAAAGGATGCCAAAGATAGAATAGAGCTTTCAACCCTAACAGAAAAGGATATCAAGAATTTATTAAAATATGAAAATGAGGATGCATAAGTTTGCTCCTTTTCTTTTTGAGGAGAACCTTTTATAATGGCAAATTTTCATATAATTTATAGAATGTTTTTTAAAAAGGTGCTATAGTAAAATGGAAAAGGTAGGGAAGTAAAATGGCAAGACATAGGCGATATAAACAGAAGAGAATCATAAAAAAAATGGCGGTGCCTATCAGTTTACTCATTCTTTTGGGATTGGGAAGTTATTATCAAAAAGATTTACAAGAAGCATTGCGCCCTGTTTTTGAACCAACTTTACAAAAATCTTATGCGATCAGTGACATTCCAGAGTATTTTGGAGAGCCTTATGTTATTTTAAATGATAATCAGCCACAATTTAAGGAAGAAGAGAAGACTTTGAATGCACTTGAAAATTATAGCAACTTAGATTCCCTAGGTCGTTGTGGACCTGCTTTTGCGAATCTATCTAAAGAATTGATGCCACAGGAAGAAAGAGGAAGTATCGGAATGGTTAAACCTTCTGGATGGCATACGATTAAGTATGATATTGTCGACGGAAAATATCTTTATAATCGCTGTCACTTGATTGGTTATCAGTTAACTGGAGAAAATGCCAACGCCAAGAACTTAATTACGTGTACAAGAGAAATGAATACAAAATCACAACTTCCCTTTGAAAATGAAGTAGCCAATTATATTAAAGAAACAAATCATCATGTTTTATATCGAGTTACGCCCTATTTTAAGGGAACCAATCTACTTGCAAGCGGGGTACAAATGGAAGCATATTCTATTGAAGATCAGGGAGAAGGTATTTCCTTTAATGTCTTTGTCTATAATGTACAGCAAGGGATTGAAATCGATTACAAAACAGGAGAAAGCAAGTTAAAAGAATCTTAATGTAACTGTTTTTGGCAAGAAAAAACATACAGGAAGGTTATTACAGTGTGTCATCTATGTGTATTATTTTTAATCATTTAGTTGTTGCTAAAAGAACAAACGTTTGCTATGATTGTTTTAGGAACATTGAATAGTTGGGTGATTGCCGAGCTTCTGAATTGAAGGGAGGTGAAAAGATGTCAAAAAAAGATTTTCTAATTTTCTTTTTGATAATCATTATCCTTTTACTTATAGTATTGCTATTTGTAATTCTAAAATAAAAGAATCACCTAACTCAAGCATAATGATTTAGGTGATGCACATTATATAGTAACACTCAACAGGCGATATTGAATGTTCCTTTTTAAATTTTATGCAAGTTCCCTTGACGAATACATCATAACATAAAAACGCACTTTTATCAAGCGTGTTCAAATTTAATATAAAAGCATTGTTTCAAAAACAAACGTTTGCTATAATTATTTTAGGAACATTGAATAAGTTGGGTGGAGCCAAACTTCTCTAAAAGAAGGGAGGCGAGAGAATGCATAAGAAAGATTTTTTAATACTATCTTTAATTATCATTATCTTCCTTTTATTATTTTTACTTTTTATAGTATTGATATAAAAAAAATCCACCTAACTCAACTGCTTTGAATTAGGTGGAACCAAACATTGGCTACACTCAACACGGCATATTGAATGTTCCTTTTTATTTTATGCAAGGTATCCTTGACAAATACATAATAACACAAAAAAATTGGTTTGACAATCCTCTTATGATTTCAAATAAGTTAGAGAGTGTTCCCTTTAAAGCAATAGAAAAATTTACTTCATACTTGACTTTCTGCTTGTATATACATAAAATAGGCTATAGAGAATAGATGAAGGAGTGAAGAAAAATGCAGTGTCCTCATTGTGGGAAAGAAGTAAAGGAAGATTCTAAATTCTGTAAAAGTTGTGGAAAAGCTTTAGAAGAGTCCAAGAAAAGTGAAAAAAAGAAGGAAGAAACTTTAGAAAAAGAAGAAATAAAAAAAGAAAAAGAAGTTTCTAAAACAGAAGATGACAAACCAAAAAGTCATAAAAATATGATTATTTTGATTGTGTCCATTTCAGTGGCAGTTCTACTTATAATTGCTGTTGCTGTTGCAATTTGGTTTGGCAGTATGCGTCCTAAGAAGGAACCTATCGAACAAAATAAAGTAGAAGAAGTGCAGGAAAAGAATTATCTTGAAAAATACCAAGACTACTTTGAAGAAGAAGGCATCTTGGAAGAAGACGATATTGAAGGTGTTTTGATTGATTTTGAAAAAGACAAAGAACCTGAACTTGTACTCAAATATTTAAATGATAGAAAGCAATCCACTTTGAAAATTTTATCTCTTCATGGAGATGAAGTTCGAGAAAGCGAAGAATATCCACTATATTTTCTAAGTATTTTGTACGATGTTGAGAATGAAGATTATGCTTACTATATTGAAACAAAGGATTATGAGGGCGTAGAATATCTACCAATCCTTGATATTATTAGTGAAAAAAGTGATATTGAAGAAATTGAAGATAAAGATGAAAATCATGAATATGACATCGATGATGAAGAATTTAATTATACCTATATTAAAGCTACAATTACAGTAGATATGTATACTATTTCAGAAAAGAATTTAGAGAGTGATTTAAAACGATTAGATAAAAAATATAAAGAAGAAAAAAGCTATGTAAGCAGTAGTGAAGAAGAACGAATTCAAGGAGAAATTCAAAACATAAAAGACAACAACTTGGAGAAAGATAGTACAAAAATTTCAAATAAGAACTATAGTGTTCAATATGGAACCTATGCTTATGGTGACTATTTACTTGTCTTAAATAATAATGGTTCGGCATCTTTATCTAAAGTGTTTACAACAGGAAATTATGATACAACAGGAAGTTTCACATTGTATTATGATCAGTTAATTTATGTGAGATCTAATGGAGATGAATATCGTTTTAAGATTGTTGGAAATAATCAATTGAAAGGTATAAAAGGAGATCTTTACTTTGAAATTGAAGATGCAATCTGGAATTTAAAGTAAAACTAAAAAGGCAAAAATACATGCCTTTTTTCTTGCAAAAAAAATGGAGGGAACTTCGTTGACAAAATCTTGATTATGGCGGTATATTATAGAAGAATAAACAATAGAATAAAGAAGAAAAAATTTTAGTTTCTAGTTTTATTGTAGGGAATGAGGAGGTATGTGATGTATTGTTTTAAATGTGGGGAAAAGGTGAGTGATGATTCTAAATTCTGTGAGAACTGTGGGGCAAATTTAAAAGAAAAAACGACCCAAAAGAAAGAAGAAGGAAAGCTAGATGAAGCTGTAAAAAAGTCAGAAGAAGTGATTAATAAGGGAGTCGATGCGACAGAAAAGTTGGTCAAAGAAGGAGTTAAAAAGACCAAAGAAGTTGCCAAAAAGGCAAAAGAACAGATGCCTGTTGTGAAAGAAAATCTTTCCAAGGTTGACAAGACAATTTTTGCAAAATTACCACCTTCCTTTCAAAAACATAAGAAACTTGTCTATGGTCTTACGATTGGACTTGTTGTGTTTTTAATTCTTGTTTGTTTTCTAATTTGGTTCTTCTTTGGAAGAGGATACTCTAGAAATGCACAAGAAGTTAGAAAATGGCAAAGTTATGCTTTAGAAGATCAACATGTAACACTAGGAGAGACTGTTGATTATATGTTAGTTGGAGAACGGTGGCAAGATATTATGTATCAAGGATCCCCTGCTGTGTTGGTTACTGGTAGAATGCGGGAAGATGGGGACCTGATTAAAATGATTTTTTATGCCGACTGGCACAATCATGATAGTATCTTTGCCTATTATGAAGTGAACGGAAATCAAAGAACAGCACTTGATATTGCCTTTGAACTTACAGAGTATGCAGATGATGCAAGTGATGCCCTTGGAAGAGATTAGGAGGAAAGAAAATGTATTGTCCAAAATGTGGAAAAAAGTTAAGCGATACAGCAAAATTTTGTAAGGAATGTGGAACGTCATTACCTACAAAAAAGAAAGCACAAACAACGTCTTCTCGGAAAAAAGTGCAAGAAGAAAAGAGGATAGAAAAAGAGGCGAAACCAAAAGAAGAGAAAGTTGTTTTGGAAGAGGAAAGGAAAGAAGAAACTTCTAACGCACCGGAAAAGAAACCAAAGAAAAGCAAAAAGAAACTGATTCTTTTGATTTCTTCTATTTCTCTAGGCGTCCTTCTTTTAATTGGCATTTTCCTTTATTTCTTTTTACAGTATTTAGATTTAAAGAAGCCAATTGAAGAAGTTTGGGGACAAAAATACTATGTCTATTTAAAAGAGGTTCACGAAAAAGAAAGGGAAACAGAAGCTGGACTTCCTAAAAACATCAAGAATGGTAAACTAGGATTTTATCAAATTTCAGGTTATGAAGATCCTGTGATGGTTATTGTCTATCAAAAGAATAAGAAAACCTATTCCAATGTCTATTATCTAAAAGATGGGAAAGTAAATGTTTTGGTGTATGATAATCCAACGGATATTGAATTTCTATATAATATGAAAGAAAAAGAATATGATTATTATGCCCATACCGAAACGAAAAATGAGGATACTTATAAGAGTGTAGGGGATGAGATTTTAGAGAAGGAAACAGGTACGGAAGAACAGGCCTACACCTTTGAAAAGGGTGTCAAGGAAACGGTGATGGATGAAGATGGCAAAAAGCTTTCCATTACCGAATATGAAGAGACGTTTGTAGAACCAAACGTAGAAGATAGAAAAATGGATTATGCTTCTTCCTATGAAGAAAAGGACTTAAAAGAAGCTGTTAAAAAAGGTGTAGATGACTATCGCTCTCAAGAAGATTTAGTTACCGAAAAGGTAGAAGATGAAGTCAAAAAACAAGTGGATGCAATTGAAGATAAAAAAGAGGCAATGGAAGAGATTGAAAATAAAAACTATACATCAGGTATCAAAAATCTTGAAGATGCACTTTCTTATGAATTAGGTTTATATTTTTATAACGGAGAAATCAAAGATTATGGAATCAATTCCTCTGCCAGAGTCATTACAAAAGATACCAAAGAACTTTTCGCAAAAGATTTAAAAGATACACCACTTTCCAATTTTCTTTACAGTTATTTAAATAGCCTTGATGACTTTGATTTTGGAAAAGAAGTCTATACCGAAAAAGAAATCAAAAATGCACTCCATGATATGTATGGAAATAATTATGTGTATGATCATAAAATCAAAGCCGATGCTGTTTGTAGTGGATTTACTTACGATGAAGCAAAAGGTGGTTACATTGTTGTTGGTGGTTGTGGAGGCATTGTCTTTCCAAATGAGCCACACCTTTATTTAAAGATTTTAGAAAAGACAGATACGACTGTTACCGTTGGAAGAGCCTATGTCATTCCATCAGGGTCTACGGATTCTATGGATCCTATGGAAGAATCTGTAGGGCCTTATCAAGTGTATAGTGATGAAGAAAAGACTACAAAACTTGGTACAGTTGACGAGGAAGAAGAGGTATTTACAACACTGAAAGCTAAAGTCAATCAGTATAAAATTACGTTTGATAAACACAATGGCTACTATCACTTTAAACAACTTAAAAAAATAAATTAGATGGAAAAGGACTGTTTTTGAATGATCCATTTCAAAATGGTCCTTTTTTTCTTTGTTCTTATGCTATACTAGAAGTGTAGAAGGATGTGAGCCTTGTGATGAAAAAGACTACCTTTCAATTTGGTTTATTGCTTGTGCTTTTTCTTTGGTTCCTGGCACCTTTTCAAGTAAATGCTTACAACAGAATTGAGAAGATTCAGGTTGAAATTCTCCTTCAAAAAAATGGAGATGCCAATGTCAAAGAAGTTTGGGATACTTTTTTAGATCGAGGTACAGAGCTTTATAAATCGTATGGGAACTTAGAGACGTATTCTATTTCTGATTTTAACGTTTCCATGGGAAATGGAGAGGTTTATCAGTACCAAGATTCTTGGAATGTAAAAGATGATTTTGACCAAAAAAAGTATAAGAATGGGATTGTAAAAGGCCAAAACAAAATAGAACTATGTTGGGGAATTAGTGAATATGGAACCCAGCAGTATAAAATACAGTATAAAATTAGAAATCTTGTAAAACAATACCAAGATAAACAGGGAATATATTTCACATTTATGCCAACTGATATGGATCCAAGTCCCCAAAAAGTGATCATTGAAATCGAAAGTGATGCACTTTCTTTCGAAAAAGAAAATAGTAGTATTGCGGCATCTAGTTATCCAAATGGAGTCATTTTCTATCAGAATGGGAAAATTGTGATGGAAACGAGGAATGCCTTAGAAAAAGACCAGTATATGACAGCACGCATTGCTTTTCAAAATGGATTGTTTCATCCTGCTAGCAAAGTAGATAAATCATTTGCGGAAGTAGGGGAAACAAAGTCTTTTTCAAGTACTCCAAAAAATGTAGGGATTCCGTTTCAATGGATCATTTATATGGTCCCAGTTGTTCTCTTTTTCCTCTTCATGCTTATCTCTTTCTTTCGGTATCTTATAATGCGAAGAAGCCAGCATATCGGAAAGCATGCTAGAAAGGAAAAGATAGAAGTCGAAGATGACTTTTATTATCGAGAGATTCCGCTTGGAAAAAATTTATGTAAATTATCTTATTTGGCTTATAAATTTGATTTGTTGGAAGAAGAAAGTCATATTCTAGGTGCATACTTGTTAAAATGGTTGAAAGAAAAAAGAATTTCTTTTCAAGAAAAAGAGGATACAAAGAAACTTGCAATCCAATTTAAAAACATCGGAACATTTCAAGATAAAATGGAAGAAAGACTCAAAAATATTTTTCTAAGTGCATCTTGTGATGGATTTCTAGAAATGGATGATTTTAAAGAATGGTGTCGAAGTCACTATCAGCAATTGGTTTCTTGGTTTTCTGATTTTTCTTATTTCGGAAAGACTTCTTTGGAACAAGATGGCCTGTTGAAGCGTGAAAGATTTGAAGAGACGATTGGCTATCGAAAAGTAACCAGGGAGTATTTGGTTTTATTAGAAGGTGCAAAAAAGGTGGGCAAGCAGTTAGTAGGGCTTAAGCATTTTTTGCTTGATTTTGGAAATTTTCAAGAAAAAGAAGCAAACCAAGCAATCGTTTGGGAAGAATATTTGATTTTAGCAGAGCTTTTTGGAATGACCAAAGAAGTAGAGAAGAATATGGAACGGTTTTATCCAGATTATCTTTGGCTAGATGGCTTTAAAGATCGAGAAAGAATCGACTTTGCTTTACAATATGCGAAGGTTGGCTACCAAACTTGTAGGGATACGTTTGCTATGGCACAAGGTAATTTACGAACTTCCTTTTATGGAAGTGATGATACTTCAACAGGAAAGAATTATCGAGTTGATTCCTCTCCGGGCGATGCATCTTCTGGTGGATTTTCTTCCGGTGGTGGAGTAAGATAAAGTGATTCAAAAAGAAGGAAAAAGATTTCTTTCTTTTTTTGTGTTTCAAACTAGAATCTAGGCAAAGCTTATTTACAAGAAAAATAACAAACATATTATATAATAGAAAGGAGGATAGCATGAAAAAACAAACCCCTCATTTACCAAAAAATTGTTATATTATGGGTCCAACGGGGCCTCGTGGGAAAGATGGGACGAGCGTTACGATTTTAGGATCTTTCGACACGGAAGAAGATTTGCTGTTCCATCATCCAACGGGACATGTAGGAGAATCTTATTTGGTAGGAGATTATTTATATATTTGGGATGATGAACACCAAAAGTTTAAAAATGTAGGTCTTGTAAGAGGCCCACAAGGTCTTCCTGGAAACGAAGGGAAACAAGGAGAAAAAGGTGAAAAAGGAGAGCAGGGTCCAAAAGGAGAGAAGGGAGATATAGGTCCTTCTGAAGTCATACGTCTTGGAAATGTCGCAACCGCTGACGCCAATAGCCTTGCACAGATTGTTGATCATAAAGTAGGATTGAGTCATACGTTTGACTTTGTAATTCCAAGAGGTTTTGATGGTGCAAGAGGTCCGAAGGGTGAAGCAGGACCGCAGGGGCCAAAAGGAGAAGATGGGCGTTCTGAAACCATTCAAATTGGAAATGTCACTACGGCAGCTGCTGGAAGCCTTGCCCAAGTCATTGATAGAAAAGATGGTCTTGTTCACACCCTTGACTTTGTGATTCCAAAAGGTATAGCTGGAGAGAAAGGTGAAATGGGACCGCAGGGACCAAAGGGGGAACCAGGTGAAAAAGGAGAAGTAGGTGCAGGAGAAACCATCACTCTTGGTGTTGTTGCAACAGGAGATGCCAGCACGTTTGCCAAAATTGTAGATCGAAAACAAGGCTTAAACCATATCTTTGATTTTGTGATTCCTCGTGGCGTCAATGGAAGTAATGGAGAGCAAGGACCTATGGGACCACCAGGAGAACCAGGTCTTCCAGGGCAAAAAGGAGACAAGGGAGAAAAAGGAGATCCAGGAATACCAGGACCACAAGGCATTCCAGGTCCATTAAAAATTCCTTCTGCTTTATTGATTACTTTTAAAGAAGAGGAATCTCAAACAGGAACGCTTGTAAATCCTAATGCAAGACTTCCTCTTGCACTGAAAATAAGTAACGAGGAAGAAGACTTTCAATTGAACGAGGAAGAAAATACGATTACCATTCGGTATCCAGGAACCTATCGCATTGACTTTACTGTATATGCATACACAAGCCAAAATGTTGCCTTTCAAAAAGAAAGTGATTTTGTCGCAGTAGGATTTAAAAAACCAGAAGAAAATACGGTTTATGCAGGTGCAAGTCTTTGGAGTGATAAAGAGCTTCCAGTAACACTCGTTGGACGAGGTATCGTTTCAACAACGCTAGAAGATGAAGTTTTTGAACTTGTCAATCTAGGAAGGAAAGGAATCTATTTAAATAGTCCTAAATTAGGTACACAAGCTTCTTTCTTTACGAACCCAGTTCTTACCGTAATGATTGAAAGATTGGATTAAAGGAAAGATGAATTTTATAAATGGACATAGTTGTACACATCATTAAAATTCTTGAATCTACTAAGATTCCTATAAAACTGAATCTATCAGGGATAGATAGATTTTACACAGATTTTTTTACAGACTTTGGATAAGCTAATTTCTACCTAATTTTTGTTGTATTCCATCTGAACTGTAACATCAAATAATTATGGATTTTATGTTTGTTGGGTGTTCATAGCCTAACAAGCATTCGCTCCACTAGCGAATCTGTTCGAACTTTTTGAACATTCAAATATATTTCATCTCTAAATGAGATGATTTTTTATTTCAATAAAATCCACATAGGATTATTTTGATATATTTGTCAAAATTCCTAGGGGTTAATAATTTTGTCATAAACAAAACAATCGAAAAATTAACTCATATTAACACCATTTAGCAATTTATATGATAAAATATTATTAAAATTTTAAATAAAAAAAGATTGGCCAGACGCGTCTGACTAATTTAGAAAGGAGCAATTATGCTAGAAAAACGCAACAATAAAATGATTCAAGAAATTACTAATTTAGTAGAAGAAGTTAGATCTAATTTAGCTAATGAGATCAATAAATCTATTATTTATGTGTATTGGAATATAGGAAGAATAATAGTCTCAAATGAAAATGAATTTAACAACCGATTAGAATATGGCAAAGAAATTTTAAAAGGCTTATCAGATGAACTTACTAAATATTTAGGAAAAGGATATTCTATATCTAATTTAAAATATATGAGAGTTTTCTATAAAGTTTATCCAAATTTTGAGAAATTAAATGAAAAATTAAGTTGGTCACATTATTGTGAATTAATGATTATTAAGGACAAAGATAAACGTAATTTTTATGAAAAAGAATGTATTAATTCAAATTGGTCTGTAAGAGAATTAAAAAGACAATTAGATACTTCATTATTTGAAAGATTGCTTCTTTCAGATGGTCAAGTTAATAAAGAAAAAGTTTTAGCGTTATCAAAAGAAGGTCAAATTTTAAATAAACCTAGTGATATTGTTAAACAACCTTATGTTTTTGAATTTCTTGGAATCAAAGAGCAAAAGCCAATTTTAGAAAAAGATTTGGAATATAAACTAATAAGACACATTGAAGATTTTTTACTTGAACTTGGTAAAGGGTTTATGTTTGTAGGAACACAACAAAGAATTACACTTAATAATACAGACTATTATGTCGATATGGTATTTTATAATAAATTTTTAAAATCATATGTACTAATTGATTTGAAAATGAATAATCTTAAAGCAGAAAATCTAGGACAAATGAATTTGTATTTAAACTATTACGAACAAGTTGTAAATTCAGAAGATGATGGAAAACCTATTGGTATCATTTTATGTGCTGAAAAAGATAATATAATGTTAGAGTTTGCTTTAGGTGGCTTATCCAATAATATTTTTGCTTCTACTTATACTTACTATATTCCTGATAAAGAACAATTAATTAGTGAAGTAGAAAAAGTTTTAAATGAAAATAAAAAAGATGATATTGAGCATTAATAGAGAGTGTAAAAATTTCTGTGTAAAATCTATCTATCCATGATAGTTTAAGTTTTATAGGAAAATGTCTCTTTGGTTTAATTTGGTTTAATTCATAATAAAATTTGGCTCAATTTCTTCGTAAAAAACCGAAACTCAAATAAGTTTACATCTTAAAAAAGCCGTGCTATAATGTTGTAACAAAAGCAGTAGTAAAATTTTTTTGGGGGCGATGTTAAAATATAGAAAAAGGAAAAAATAATAAAGAGAGCAAATAGGAATCCAAGCAATATGGTTGTAGGCTTGAAAACAATGAAGACTATGTGGACTATATAGTATTATCCTATAAAAATCAAAAAATAACGTATACAAAAATACATTGATATTTAAAAAGAAATGCCATAGATTTATGTTATGGCTAATTAGGAGGGTTTATGAATCAAGAATTATACGCTAAGTTAAAAGAAGATTTAAAAGAAGCGGTAAGAAGTAAAAATATTCAAAAAGTAGAGGAAATAAAGAAAATATTGAATGTTTCTAAAGAGCAGGAAGCATATTTTTCAAAAGGATTAACAGGATATCCATCCATAGATAAAGTGTGGTTGAAAAATTATAAAAAAGGAGCAGAAAACTTAGCAAACAATATTCCTGTTAATAAGACTGTTTGGGATGTTATAGAAGATAAATTATTAGAGTACTATGACGTACCAGCACTTGAATATTTTGGAAAGATTTTTTCAAAGCAAGAATTTATAGATTTATGTTATACATGGGCTAGAACATTTAGAGCAATGGGTGTAGAAGAAAATGAAATTGTTCCAATATATGGACCATTTGTACCTGATATATGTGCTATGTTTTTTGCACTTAATATGATAGGAGCTTGTCCATATTTCTTAAAACTAGCTATGAGTAAAGAAGCATTAGAAGAAGAAACAACAGAGGCAAAGATTGCAGTCGTTTTTGATGGAATGTGGCAAAATGTTAGAGAAGAATTTTCAAAAGATAAATTCAAAAAAGTAATTGTAGCAACTGTAACAGCAGATATGCCAAGCCCTAAAAAAGAAATTGTATCATTTATAAATAGTATACAAGCAAAGAAAAATAAAACAAAAATACCTGATGATAAAAAATATATATGGATAGATAAAGCGCGTGAAATTGCAGATTATTACACAGGTAAAGTTAAAGTTCCATTTGAAAAAAATAGAAATGCAGTTATAACTTCTTCAAGTGGTACTACGGGAGGGCTTGTAAAAGGTGTAATAGCAACAAACGAATCAGTGATTTCACAAGTTTATAGTACAACATATTCTGACATTCCATATAAAAAAGGCTATAGAACATTGAATCACTTTCCACCAACAGCATCAACATCTTTAAATTCTTTATTCCTTGTTACACTAATGAATGGAGCAACAGTTATTATTGATCCACGAGTTTCAGAAAACGATTTTTATAATCAATTAGTTAAATTAAAACCCAATATTTGTATCAATACTAGCAGTATGTGGGAAGCATTTTTTAATCGTATTACACAAGAGATGAAACAAGGAAAAAAATTTGATTTTAGTTATGCAAAAGGTTGGATGGTTGGTGGAGAAGGAACCAATAATAAAAGTTTTGAAAAATGGAATGATATAATGAATTCTTGTCATGCGAGTGGAATATATGGTGGGTATGGACTTTCAGAAACTTTTTCCGGAATAAGTATTGATAGAGTTGATGTTGAACATAATTATTCAAAACCTATTGCTACTGTTGGAGCAGTACAAGCTGGTATGATCGCAGGTGTATTTGATAAAAATGGTAATGAATTGTCTTATAACCAAAGAGGAGAATTAAGAGTAAAAGCCAAATCTAAAATGAAGGGATATTATAATAAGAAAGAGTTAACAGAACAGGCTTTAGTAGATGGATGGGTTAAAACTGGTGATATAGTTGAAATGGATGAGAATGGATTTCTTTATGTTTGGGGACGACTAAATGATTCAATTCAATTATCAGATGAACAAGAATTATATTTATTTGATGTTGAAAATAAAATAAGAGAAAATAGCTTTATCCATGACGTTGTGGTCTTACCAATGCCAACAGAAGAAAATAATAACAGTTTAGTAGCGCATATTGTTTGGGATTCCCATGTATCTGAGGACGAAAAAAAATATAATATGGAAAGAATGAACGAAGAATTAGAGCAATTCTTACCGAATGAAGTTGAAGTAGCAGCATATTCTGTTCACGATTTAATGTTACCGTATTCTCCAACAACACTAAAAAAAGATAAGAATAAAATGTCTAAACAGACATCTGGTTATATTCAAGTAAAAGATGGCAAACTACATAATGTAGAATTTATTTTGAATCAGAACGGTAGATATACACAAAAATGTGATATAATGGCAGAGGATAAAGTAAAGACTTTAACTAGAAAATAGTGTGATTTGGGAAGCAGTGTGATCTATTCATGTGGAATTTGATTTATTTAGTAACGGGTCTTGTATTTATAATACTTTTAATTTCGGTTTTTTATTCAAAAGAAGTTTTAGCTTCTAAAGAAAATAAAGCTTTTAAATATATTCTTATGGCTAATTTATTAGGGTATATAATTGAAATACCATTACAAATACTGGTTAGAACACTAGGAATAGATTACATACTTGTAGACAGCATTTGTAGATTGTATTTAATTTCAATAACGATATCTTATTCTTTATTTACAATCTATGTATTTATCATTTGTTTTAATAAAGCAAATAAAAATTATGAGAAAAGAATTGAAACAAGTAAAAAATTTGTAGCCTTAATTGAAGCAATTATTATGGTAGTATTATTTATTACACCATATAAAAGATATTATGATACATCAAAAATGTATATAGAGGGATTCGCACTAGATATACTAAAAGGTTATATTGTTATTCAAATTTGTTTATACATAATATTATTAGTCGTGAATCATAAAAAACGAAAAGATAAAAAGTATTTGCCAATATATTTTGTAATTGTATGTTTAATATTCATGACATTACTTAATTCTATAGATCCTAGTATTTTAATTACAAATATGATTGGAACATTTATATGTTATACAATGTATTTTACAATAGAAAATCCAGATTTAAAGATGTTAAGAGAAATGGAGTTTGCTAAAAATACAGCAGAAAAAGCTAATCGTGCGAAAAGTGATTTCTTATCGAGTATGTCACATGAGATTAGAACACCACTTAATGCTATCGTAGGACTTTCAGAAGATATCGCAAGTTATAAAGAACAAATTCCAAAAGAAGTTGTTGAGGATACAGAAGATATTCAAAATGCATCTCAAACATTACTTGAAATAGTAGGTAATATTTTAGATATCAATAAAATTGAAAGTGAAAAAATGGAAATCGTAGAGATGCCATACAATTATGTAGAGGAAATAACCAAAATGGCACGTATTACAGCAACAAGAATCGGGGAAAAACCAATCGATTTCAACATGAATTTTGCTCCAGATATTCCTTATGAATTGTTAGGAGATAAGGCACATATAAAAGCAATCGTAAATAATTTGCTTACGAATGCCATTAAGTACACTGAAAAAGGTACAATCACTTTAAATACAAAATGTATCAATCAAAAGGATACATGTATGTTAATGATAAGTGTTCAAGATACAGGGCGTGGAATAAAAGCAGAATATATAAATAAGTTGTTCACAAAATTTGAACGCCTTGATATTGAAAGAAATACGACAACAGAAGGAACTGGACTAGGTCTTGCCATTACGAAAGCTTTAGTTGACATGATGGGAGGACACATCAATGTCTCATCACAATTTGGGCAAGGGTCAATATTTGTAGTACAAATCCCTCAAAAAATAAGTAAAATGGTAAATCCAATACAAGAAAGTCAAAGTGCTACCAAGACTGAAATAAAAGTTTTCAATTCAGTTGTAGAGAATCAAGATGAAAAACAATTCAGCGATAAAAGGGTATTGGTTGTAGATGACAATCAGTTAAATATCAAAGTAGCAAGAAAACATCTAGAAAGTTTAGGATTCCTTGTAGAGGAATGTGAAAGTGGAGAGCAATGCCTAGATCAAATAAACAAAGGCGAAAAATATGATTTAATTCTAATGGATATTATGATGCCAGAAATGAGTGGAGAAACTACTTTATCAAAGTTAAAGGAAATGTCTGCATTTAAAGTTCCTGTAATAGCACTCACAGCAGATGCAGTCGCAGGTGCGAAAGAAAGGTATATTTCCTTAGGTTTTGTAGATTATATTGCAAAACCATTTACAAAAGACCAAATTAAAGAGAAATTAGATAAATTATTTATAAATAACATAAATGAAACTCAAAATCCAAACCAAGCACAAATCAAATTAACAAGTGAAAATGACACAAGTGATTCAAGTGATGCAGTCACTTATGTATTTGACCCTACGAAAAAAGAAGAATATGTAGTTATCAACGGGAAACGAAAAAATTGTGATAATAATAACGATAATAGGTAATGGTTTATAATTCCTCATTGACAATAGGAACCCAGTGATAATTCTAATAAAAATTGTAATATCCTAAAAATAAGATATTACAACAAGTATGACGAATTATCACTGCCTATTGTAAATGATTTTCTTATAAATAAATTCTAAAATTAATTGCACAACAATTGTGCACTTCATTTTTTAAATTACAAATTCTATAAAATGAGTTTGCTTTTTTTGCTTACCTTGTTTTTTCATTGCAAAAATGCTAAAATAAGTAAACAGTAAACCTTTAAATATTATCTAATATTATTTAGTGTTAGTTATTCTTAAAAATGAAATTTGTGACGTTTATTTGTCCCTATCAAATTAACTATTAACCAGGTAAAAAATATTCGCTTGGGGACGAATGAAAGGTTGATAGTAATCATAATTAGTCACAGGAAGGAGGGAAAAAATGTTTAAAATCCACGCAAAATTTAAACCAAATGGAGACCAACCACAAGCCATTGAAAAATTAGTGGAAGGAATCAAAGAAGGCAAGAAACATCAAGTTCTATTAGGGGCAACGGGAACAGGAAAAACCTTTACGATTGCAAATGTGATTCAACAAGTTAATAAACCAACCCTTGTTCTTGCGCATAACAAAACTCTTGCAGGGCAGTTATATAGTGAACTTAAAGAACTGTTTCCTGAAAATCGTGTAGAGTACTTTGTATCGTACTACGACTATTACCAGCCAGAAGCTTATGTTCCATCGACAGATACCTATATTGAAAAAGATTCATCCATCAATGATGAGATCGATGAATTACGACATGCGGCAACGTCTTCCTTACTTTCTACAAGAGATGTGATTGTAGTGGCTTCTGTTTCTTGTATTTATGGAATTGGAGAAGTGGAAGAATATCTGAATAAAATGTTAACGCTTACCGTAGGGGATGAAATAGAGCGCAATACTGTGATGGCCAAGCTTGTTGAAATGCAGTATGAGAGAAATGACTTTGATTTTAAACGAGGTACCTTTAGAGTGCGTGGAGATGTCTTAGAACTCATTCCAAGTTATCAAAATCAAACCGGGTATCGCATTGAATTTTTTGGTTCTGAAATAGATAGGATTAGTGAGATTGATGCCCTTACAGGTGCAGTGCTTACGAAGAAAAAAACCATTTCTTTGTTTCCTGCTTCCCACTTTGTAATTAGTGATGAGAAGTTAAAAGAGGCCATAAAGCGAATTAAAAAAGAACTCGAGGAACGCCTTGCATACTTTAAAGAAACCAACCAACTTCTTGCGGCGGAGCGTTTAGAACAGCGGACGAACTATGATATTGAAATGCTTTCTGAAACAGGTTTTTGTCATGGAATTGAAAATTATTCAAGACATATGGCAGGACGAGGAGAAGGGGAAACGCCAACGACTTTGATGGACTTTTTCCCAGATGATTTTCTTTTGGTTGTTGATGAAAGCCATGTTACGCTACCGCAAGTACGAGGGATGTATAATGGCGATCGAGCACGCAAGATGAACTTAGTTGACTTTGGCTTTCGTCTTCCGAGTGCCTTAGATAATCGACCTTTAAAATTTGAAGAATTTGAAGCAAAAATAAACCAAGCGATTTATGTTTCTGCCACACCAGGTGAGTATGAACTTGAAAAGACGAACCAACAGTTTGTAGAACAAATCATACGACCAACGGGGCTTTTGGACCCAACGATTGAAGTCCGCAAAACAGAAGGACAGATTGATGATTTGATTGAGGAGATCAGGACGAGAACAGAAAAGAATGAACGAACTCTTGTTACGACCCTTACCATTCGAATGGCAGAAGAACTTTCAAATTATTTAAAAGAAATTGACATAAAAGTTGCATACTTACATACGGAAATAAAAACGTTAGAGCGGCTTCAAATTATTCATGACCTTCGTGCTGGGAAATATGATGTTTTGGTTGGAATCAATTTACTTCGAGAAGGAATTGATATTCCAGAAGTTTCGTTAATTGCAATTTTGGATGCTGATAAAGAAGGATTCTTACGAAGTAGTCGCAGTTTAATTCAAACGATTGGACGGTGTGCGAGAAATGCCAATGGACATGTAATTATGTATGCGGATAAAATGACAGATAGTATGAAGGAAGCGATGGATGAGACAAAAAGAAGACGGAAAATACAGGAAGCTTATAACGAAGAACATGGCATTGTTCCAAAAACGATTGAAAAAGAAATACGCGAGGTTATTCGAAATCTAGATACCAAAGAAGACAAACCTAAAGAAAAGAAATCCAAGAAAGAGCTTGCACTGATGAAGGATACCATAGAACGTGAAATGAGAGAAGCAGCCAAAAACCTAGACTTCGAACGTGCTATGGAACTTCGGGATTTGTTGTTTGAGATGGAAGTTGAATAACTGTAGAAGAAAGGCATTTTGAAATGGATGTCTTTTTTGTGTTTTTTTTGCCAGTTTAGAATAGAGTTTAATAGGTGATAAAATGCAACAAATTGGAAAAAAATGTACGGAATTTCTTTTGGAATTTCCACCCCAACATCAAGATAGGCAACCTGGATTTGAATACGTGATGCAGCCACTTCCTATCTTTGATAATCCAAATTATCATGGCAGTGGAAAATTAAAGGATAAAGTGGCGCTGATTACAGGAGGAGACTCTGGTCTTGGTAGGGCAGTTGCTGTTTACTTCGCCAAAGAAGGTGCTAAGGTTGTGATTTCCTACTTGGATGAAGTGAAAGATGCAAAAGATACTGTTGACTATATTCGTTCTTTTGGAGGCGTTTGTTGTGCCATTCAAAGTGATGTTGCAAGAAGCTGTGCCTGTAAGCAATTGGTGGATGATGTAATCAGAACTTTTGGAAAACTAGATATTTTAGTCAACAATGCAGGGGTACAGTATCAAAAGAAAAAACTAACAGAGATTACTGATCAACAATTTGACTACACAATGAAGGTGAATGTTTATGGGATGTTTTATTTGACGAAAGCAGCGCTTCCTTTTTTACAAAGTGGAGCTTCTATCATCAATGTTACGTCTATTACAACCTTTAAGGGAGAGCCTGAGTTAATTGATTATGTGACAACCAAGGGTGCCATTGTGGGATTCACAAGAAGTTTAGCAACGAATCTTGCCTCGCAAAACATTCGTGTCAATGCCGTTTCTCCTGGTGTTTTTTGGACCCCACTACAACCTGCCTGCTGGGAAGCTTCTAAAATTCCCTATCTTGCCGCAGATTGTCCCATGAAACGTGCTGGACAGCCTTATGAGATTGCGCCGATATTTGTGTATTTGGCAAGTGATGATGCAAGCTATACCACAGGACAAGTTTTCCACATCAACGGTGGAGAATATAAAGGATAAAAAAACCATATAGATTCAGTCAGAAAATGAAGAAAAAGAGGCATGCTTAAAAGCATCTCTTTTCTTTGCAGGAAAATTTTATATTGGAAGAATCTACTATTTACACGTACATTTATTCGTGGTACAATAAGCCTGTTTAGAGGTGAAGTGTATGGATGAAATTATCGTAAAAGGAGCACGTGAAAACAATTTAAAGAACGTAGATATTACGCTTCCTAAAAATAAATTGATTGTCATGACTGGGGTTTCTGGAAGTGGGAAAAGCTCGCTTGCTTTTGATACCATT
Organism: uncultured Bacilli bacterium; assembly: GCA_947627225.1. Classification (GTDB taxonomy): domain Bacteria; phylum Bacillota_I; class Bacilli_A; order RF39; family UBA660; genus CANQVB01. The sequence goes on along the minus strand of CANQVB010000001.1, from coordinate 32,287 downwards.
TATCAAGAAGGACAGCGTCGTTATGTTGAGAGTTTATCGAGTTATGCCAGACAATTTTTGGGGGGAACTGAAAAACCAGATGTCGATAGTATTGAAGGTCTTTCTCCTGCCATCAGCATTGATCAGAAAACAACCTCTAAAAATCCACGAAGTACAGTAGGAACCGTTACGGAAATCTATGACTACTTGCGTCTTTTGTATGCAAGAATTGGAATTCCATACTGTCCTAATCATCATATTCCCATTCAAAGACAAAGTGTGGAAGAAATGGCCAACAAAGTGATGGAGTATCCTCTTGGAACCAAACTGGTTGTTTTAAGTCCTGTTGTGCATGGGGAAAAAGGAACCCATAAAGAACTTTTGGAAAGCCTTCAAAAAGAAGGGTATGTTCGGGTTCGTATCAATGGCGAAATGCATGATTTGGATGATGAGATTACGCTAGATAAAAACAAGAAAGATAACATTGATGTTGTGATTGACCGCATTGTATTAAAAGAAGATAGTAAGGGAAGACTTTCAGAATCCATTGAAGTTGCGACCAAGCTTTCTAAAGGAAAAGTTGTCATTCAAATTTTAGGAGATGCTGCCAAAGAGCTTGTATTTTCGGAAGCCTTTGCGTGTCCTTATTGTTCGTTTTCCCTTCCTGAATTAGAACCACGTATCTTTAGTTTTAATGCACCTTTTGGGGCTTGTCCTGATTGTAAGGGACTTGGGATTAAACTTCGAATGGATGAAGATTTAGTCATTCCTGATAAAGAAAAGAGTCTCAATGAATTTGCCATTACTACAATGGGAGATGACCATGAAAATATTTTCTTTAAACAATTAGAATGTGTTTGTAAGTATTATAAAATTGATATGGATAAACCTTATTCGAAACTTACAAAAAAGCAAAAGGATGTACTTCTTTATGGAACGAAGGAAGCGATTCCCTTTCATTATGCTTCTAAAAGTGGAAATGTTACCAATCGTGTAGACTTTTATGAGGGTGTTTTAAATAATTTAGAACGAAGATATATGGAAACCACTTCCACTTGGATCAGGGAATGGTTAGAGCGCTTTATGATTGAACAGGAATGTGAAACTTGTCATGGGGCTAGATTACGAGAAGATATCCTATCCATTCTAGTTGGTGGGAAAAACATCTATGAACTGACTTGTATGAGTATCAAAGATTTAATTCCGTTCTTTGAAACCTTAGAATTAGGCGAAGAACAAAAACAAATCGCAGACTTATTACTCAAAGAAATTTTAGCACGTCTTACCTTTTTATCGAATGTAGGGCTTACTTATTTGACACTTGCAAGAAGTGCGGGGACACTTTCCGGTGGAGAAGCGCAAAGAATTCGACTTGCCACGCAAATTGGTTCACGATTAACTGGGGTTCTTTATGTTTTAGATGAGCCTTCTATTGGTCTTCATCAACGAGATAATGAAAAACTGATTCGTTCGCTTCTTGAAATGCGTGATTTAGGAAATACCCTTATCGTCGTAGAACATGATATAGATACCATGCTTGCGGCAGACTACTTGGTGGATGTAGGGCCCTTGGCCGGAGATGCTGGTGGAGAAATTGTTGCTTGCGGTACTCCCAAAGAAGTCATGCAGAATGAAAACAGTCTAACAGGAAAGTATTTAAGTGGAAAATTGTGTGTTGAAGTTCCAAAAACAAGAAGAAAAGGAACAGGAAAATTCTTAGAAATCAAGGGCGCAGCAGAAAACAACTTAAAAGAGATTGATGTCAAAATTCCTTTAGGAACACTCACTTGTGTCACGGGTGTTTCTGGAAGTGGAAAAAGTAGTTTGATTAACGAAGTGCTCTGTAAGAAGATTGCAACCACACTGTATCGTTCTAAAGTAAGACCTGGAAAACACAAGCGTGTGCTTGGCATTCAACATCTAGATAAATTGGTAGAAATTTCACAATCGCCAATTGGAAGAACGCCACGAAGTAATCCAGCCACTTATACAGGCGTGTTTGATGATATTCGTGAGTTGTTCACAACGACCAAAGAAGCCAAGATGTTGGGCTATGAAAAAAACCGTTTTTCGTTCAACGTGAAAGGTGGAAGATGCGAAGCTTGTAGGGGAGATGGCGTTAAGAAAATTGAAATGCATTTTCTTCCAGATGTTTATGTTCCTTGTGAAGTTTGTCATGGTACGCGTTATAATAGTGAAACGTTAAAAATCAAATACAAAGGCAAAAACATTGCCGAAGTTTTAGATATGCGTGTTACGGAGGCATTAGAATTTTTCTCAAATCTTCCTAAAATTGCACACAAATTACAGGTGTTAGAAGAAGTAGGTCTTGGCTATATTCGTCTTGGACAAAGTGCGCCTACTTTATCTGGTGGAGAGGCAGAACGGGTGAAACTTGCCAAAGAACTTCAGAAGAAAGCAACTGGAAAAACCCTCTTTGTTTTGGATGAACCAACGACAGGTCTTCATACGCACGATATCAAACGCTTACTTGCAATTTTACAAAAAATAGTAGATAATAAAGATACAGTGCTTGTCATTGAGCATAACCTTGATGTCATTAAGGTAGCAGACTACATCATTGATCTTGGCCCAGAAGGCGGAGATGATGGTGGATGTGTAGTTGCAGTTGGAACTCCGGAAGAAATCGCTTCCAACAAAAAATCCTACACAGGACAGTTTTTAAAACCAATATTGAAATAGAAGGTGATACGATGCGTTTAGTAAAAAAGGTAAAAGGAAAGTTGCAAATCAATCAACTGTTTGAATGGTTCCTCTATCTTTTAAGCTATACACTCGTTTTTTTAGGAGTCTCTACTTTTTTTGAATCCTTTTATATTGATCTTTCTCATCCTTATATTTATGGATTTGTCGCAGTCTTAATCATTGTCTTTTTGAACAAGACGATAAAACCTTTACTGATTACCTTGACGATTCCCATAACAGGACTTACCCTAGGTCTTTTTTATCCTTGCATCAATCTTTTTATTTTAAAACTTACGGATTGGATTTTAGGAAGTCACTTTAATCTTGAAAATCTTTGGGTTGCCTTTATCATTGCGATTTTAATTTCTGTGATGAATGCCCTTGTAGATGTTTTCATTCTAAAACCTATTTTAAGGAAGGTAAAAGCGCATGAATAGAGTGGCACTTGATTTGGGTTTTTTTCAGGTCTATTGGTATTCAGTATTTATTTTTTTGGGAATTCTTTGTGGTTCTATTGTGATTTATAAAGAAGCAAAAAAAGAAAAAATCTCGCTTGATTTTCTTCTCAATATGCTTTTTTATGCCGTGCTTTTTGGAATTTTAGGCGCAAGACTTTACTATGTCTTTTTTGAATTTTCTTATTATCGTGCACATCCTATTGAAATTTTCAAAATCTGGGAGGGAGGTCTTGCCATTCATGGTGGACTTCTTTTTGGAGGCCTCACGGTTTTATACCATACGAAAAAGTATAAATACAATACACTCAAGATTTTAGATATCCTAGTGGTAGGTGTTATTTTAGGACAAGCCATCGGAAGATGGGGAAACTTTTTCAATGCAGAAGCTTATGGGCCTGTTATCTCAAAAGCATCCCTTGTTGCCCTACATTTACCAAGCTGGCTCATTCAAGGGATGTATGTGGATGGAGTCTATCATCAACCTACGTTTCTCTATGAATCTCTTTGGAATTTTTTAGGATTCATCCTGCTTCTTCTTTTTAGAAAACGGAATAAGTATTTACATATTGGGCAACTTACAGGCTTTTATTTAGCGTGGTATTCTTTCGCACGGTTTTTTATTGAAGCACTGCGGCAAGATAGCCTTTATCTTGGTCCTGTTCGCATTGCGCAGCTTGTATCCATCGTATTATTCTTGTTTGGAATTTATCTTTTGTTTTTTCAGAAAAAGAATAAAAATAAACTGCAAAACTTATATAGAAAAGAGGAAATCAGATGAAATATGATGTTATTATTATAGGTTCAGGTCCTGCTGGAATGAGTGCAGCCCTTTATTTAAAACGGGCGAATGTCTCTTGTTGTATTCTTGAAAAAGGTGCACCTGGTGGACAGATGAATCAAACGGCAATGGTTGAAAATTATCCGGGTTTTGAAAAAATTACGGGTCCTCAATTAGCACTTTCTATGTGGAAACAAGTTACATCCTATAAAACAGACTATATTTATGATACCGTTCTTCGTGTAGAAGTGTTAGAAGATGAGAAGATTGTCTATACGAAGACGAAGAAATTATACTGTCATTATTTGATCGTAGCAAGTGGAAAAACACCTCGCAAATTAGGACTTCCCAATGAGGAAAAACTACTTGGGAAAGGAATTAGCTACTGCGCGATTTGTGATGGACCTCTTTATAAAGGTAAGGAAGTTGCAGTCGTTGGAGGAGGCAATTCTGCTTTAGAAGAATCCCTTTATTTAGCTTCTCTTTGTAAGAAAGTGTATTTAATTCATAGGAGAGATACGTTTCGTGGGGATAAGGCTCTTCTTGATGCAGTCAAGCAAAAAGACAATATCACCATCTTATCTTCTACCGTTGTCTTGTCTTTTCAAGAGGAAGATGGAAAGCTTAAAGGTCTTAAACTAAAGCGGGAAAGTGAGGAAACAGAACTTTCTCTTTCTGGTGTTTTTCTTTTTCTTGGACAGACACCGAACACTTCTTTTTTAGAAGAATTGTCCCTTCCAGATCAAAATGGATATATTCCTGTAGATGCCTCTTTTGAAAGTAAAATTCCTGGTCTTTATGCAGTGGGAGATGTGGTTGAAAAAAATATTTTTCAAATCGTTCTTGCAAGCAGCGAAGGCGTACAAGCAGCCCTTGCTATTTTAAAAAAGATGGGGGTGTAAGTGCATGCATAAAAAGGTTGTTGTCTTTGGAGGGGGTACTGGAATTAGTTCTTTATTAAAAGGCCTCAAGGATTTTCCATTACAGATTACTGCTATTATTTCTGTTTCTGATAGTGGAAATAGTGCTGGGAAATTACGAAGAGAATTCAATACACCTGCAGTGGGGGACTTAAGAAAGGTCATGAGTCATTTATCCACCATGGATTCTACTGTTCAAGATTTACTCGAATATCGTTTTCATACAAAAAGCGATTTAAATGGGCATGCGTTAGGGAATTTAATCTTAACAGCTTTATTTGATATGACAGGAAGTTTGAAGGATTCTATTTTTTATCTTTCACAACTTTTTGGAGTCAAGCATACTATTTTACCGCTTTCTGAAGATGCTGATATTACTTTAATGGCAGAAACGGTGGATCATACGATTTTAGAAGAAGAGGCAGTGATTACTAAGTCTCCTAAGAAAATCAAGCGCCTTTTTTATAAGAAAGAGCCGCATGTTTTAAAAGAAGTGCTTGATGCAATTGAAGAAGCAGATATGATTGTGTTTAGTATGGGTAGTCTTTTCACTTCAATTTTACCGCACCTTTTGATTCAGGATATTCAAAAAGCCCTAGATAAAAGCAAAGCCCCCATTCTTTATCTTTGTAACATTGTCACACAGCCAGGTGAGACAGATGGGTTTCAAGTGAGTGACCATGTTGTTCTTTTAAATGAATATTTGGGAACGCATAAAATTGATGCCGTCGTTGCCAACAAAACAGAAATATCCAAACATTTGGCAGAAAAGTATGCCACCGAAGAACAAAAAGATCCTGTTAAGATTGATTATGAGAAACTTGCCTTGATGGATGTAGAACTTCTTGATGCCGATTTGTTGACTGTAGAAGAAGGCACTTTACGCCATGATAGTCTGCGACTTGGGGCGATTTTATTTAATTATTTAATGAGGTGATACCATGTCTTTTACAACGAAAGTAAAAAATGAACTTCTAACACTTCCTTATGCTGAAACAGAACTTCTCGCTTGTCTTTCTGGTTTTTTAAGAAATAGTTTGGAACTACAAAATGACGAACTCTTTATTTTCAACGAGAACAAGAACTTGATTTTGTTTTTTAAAAATGTCTTAGAAACGCATTTTGAATTTCCCGTGCATCTTGAAGAAAGAGAAAATAGAAATTTTAGTAAGAATCGTCTTTGGGTTCTGTCTTTCCCTAAAAATCTCTCTTTTCTAAAGACGATTGGTTATCAAGAAGACGAAAAATTTCTTCCTACACCACCTTCCTATCTTGTGGATGGGAATGCAGAAATTAGAGCTTACTTGCGAGGTGTTTTTCTCGCAAAAGGAAGTATCAATGATCCGAAAACATCTAGATACCACTTGGAAATTCTTCTAGAAACCCCAGAAGAAGCGGTTTTTGTTCAAAAACTTTTGAATTTATTTGATTTTAATGCAAAATTACTCAATCGTGAAAAAGGCTATATGATTTATATGAAAGAAGGAGATGCCATCAGTGATTTTTTAAAAGTATTGGCAGCGTCTCAAGCCGTGCTTTATTTTGAAGATATTCGCATTTATCGTAACCAAAAGAATTATACGAATCGCTTAAATAACTGTGAACAAGCCAATATGGATAGAGTGGTAGAAACTGCACTTGAACAGTTAAAAGCTATGGAAGTCATTCGGTCCCATATGGGTGTAGAACTGTTAGATGAAAAAACACAGGAAGTGTTTCTTTATCGAGAAAAATATAAAGAAGCTTCTTTGAAAGAACTTGCTGAAATTATTTCTCTAGAAACAGGGAAACCCATTACTAAATCCGGGTTAAATCACCGCTTTCGAAAGATTAAAGAACTGGCATCTAAGCTTTTAGATTCTGAAAAGAAGTAGGGAAATTATCTTAGTTCATCTCTTTTCGAAATACGGTGGTTTCAACCATATCAAATCCCATTTTTTGATAGAGGTGATGGGCAGCAACCCTTGTTTTTCTAGAAGTGAGTTGGATAGCATCTACTTCTTTTTCTTTTGCATAGGAAAAGACAGTTTCAAGAAGACTTTTTCCAATGCCTTGATTCTGTACTGCAGGGTCTACTACAAAATTATCCAAGTAGAGCGTTTTTTCTTTTAAGATTGGGTCATGGTGTATCTGAACGAGAAGATACCCCACAACCTTTCCATGATTGACCGCAACAAAAGAAGTGGTCTTTCTTTTTGAAACTTTCTTGGTTTGGGCTTTTTTTTGAAAAACTGCTGAAACCAAATGTTGTACTTCTTTTTCATGGCATCTTTTCATTTTCATGATCTGCATTTTTGTTTCCACATCCTTTGTTCTATTGTAACATATTGTATCTCTTTTGTATTTTGAAAATCTTTGAAATTAGTGTCTTAGGATACCAAGATTAAAGCAGAGAAAACGAAACAATGCATATAGGGATTTCTTTATTTATAGAAACATATGTACCTTTCGAAAGAAACTAGAAATCCAGATCGAATCTTTTGTTTCTAGAATGTAAATTTTTCTTTTTTTATGTATAATAGTAACAGGAGGAGATAGAAATGACAGATTTAGAAATTGCTAACCAAGTGATTCCAAAGAAAATTAGTGAAGTCGCAAAAGCGTTACATTTAAAAGAAGAGGATTTGATTCTTTATGGAGAAGACAAGGCGAAGGTTAAAAAAGAAGTCAATCATCGAAAGGGGAAATTAATTTTAGTGACAGCCATTAACCCAACGCCAATGGGAGAAGGGAAGACGACTGTCTCCATCGGTCTTGCAGATGCAATACATCAATTGAAGGAAAACGTCTGTCTTGCTTTACGAGAACCTTCTTTAGGTCCAGTTTTTGGAAGAAAAGGAGGGGCTACTGGAGGAGGTTACTCACAAGTGATTCCTATGGAAGATATTAACCTTCATTTTACAGGTGATTTTCATGCGATTACTGCTTGTAATAATTTAATTAGTGCAGCGATTTATAATCACATTTATCAAGGAAATGCACTTGGAATTTCTCATGTTTTGCATCAAAGCTGTTTGGATGTAAACGATCGAAGTTTGCGAGATGTTTCTTTTCCTGTAAAAGATACGTTGTATCATACTTCGTTTCGCATTACAGCTGCTTCTTCCATCATGACACTTTTTTGTTTAGCAAAGGATGCCTCTGATTTACGAAAAAGATTAGGACGCATGATTGTAGCAGAAACAAAAACAGGAAACTATATTACGGTAGAAGATTTAAAATTAACAGGCGCTTTGATGGTTCTTTTGAAAGATGCTATTTTCCCAAATCTTGTTCAAACGCTTGAGGGAACACCTGCTCTTGTACATGGAGGACCTTTTGCGAACATTGCACATGGTTGTAATAGTGTATTCGCAACGAATCTTGCATTATCTTTGGCAGACTACTGTGTGACGGAAGCTGGGTTTGGAGCGGATTTAGGGGCAGAGAAGTTTTTAAATATTAAGTGTCCAGCTGCAAATCTCACTCCAAATGCAATCGTATTGGTTGCTACGATTAAGGCACTCAAGTATCATGGGGATGGAAATTTAAAACAGGGCCTTTCCAATTTAGAAGCGCATCTTGATCATCTTTCCAAGTATCAAGTTCCGCTTGTTGTAGCCATCAATCAATATGAAACAGATTTAGAAGAGGAAATTCAAATGGTCACTTCTTTTGTCTTAGAAAAAGGATATCCTTGTGAAACCAGCAAGGCATATCGTGAAGGGGGAAAAGGCGCTCTTTCTCTTGCGAAGGCTGTTCTTTCGGAAGCGAACAAAGAAAGTTGTTATCAGCCTCTTTACCACGAAGATGATACGATTCTTCAAAAAATGGAGATTTTATCCAAGACAGTTTACCATGCGAAAGAAGTTCGCTATAGCGAAGAAGCTAAAAAGATGCTTGAAAAGCTAAAGAATACACCCTTTTTTAAACTTCCAATTTGTGTTTCTAAAACGCAATATTCTATCTCAGATGATCCAAATCAAAAAGGATACCCAAAACAAAATATTTTAACCGTTCAAAAAATCAGAGTAGAAAGCGGGGCTGGTTTTGTTGTTTTCTTATTAGGAGATATTTATGAAATGCCAGGTCTTCCAAAACATGCAAATTATGAAGAAATTGATTATCAAAATGGAAAAGTGATTGGACTTTTCTAATCTAGATACATAAATTTTCAAAATTATGCCATCTTAACATTAGGTGAAGAAAAATGGGTTATCTAATGATTCTAGGAAAAGGACTTACTTCCATTGTTGTTTTGTTTTTAATTACAGAACTGATGGGAAAAAAGCAAGTAGGGCAGCTCAATTTATTTGACTATATTATTGGAATTACGATTGGTTCTACTGCCGCAGAGATGACAGTGAACAATGAAATTAATTTTTTTGAAGGAATTCTTTCGATTGTAATTTACGGCGTTATTGCAGTTTTGATTTCTCTTTTAACCATTAAAAGTATTCGGGCAAGAAGATTTTTTACAGGAACACCTCGTCTTTTGATGGAGAAAGGAAAAATTTTATCAACCAATCTTCTAAAATCCAAAATTGATGTCAATGATTTATTACAAGAAGCAAGGAATAATGGATACTTTGATTTAAGTGAAGTAGAATATGCTTTGATGGAAGCCAATGGAAGAATTAGTTTTCTTTTGAAAAGTAAATACAATCCAGCAACACCCAATGATATGAAATTAAAGGTCTCTAGTAAAGGACTCACTTCCAATCTGGTCATTGATGGTGTGATTATGAAGGAGAATTTAAAAGAAATTGGGCATGATGAAAAATGGTTGCGAACAAGACTTGAAAAAGAAGGCTATCAAGATGTAAGTAACTTATTGCTTGTACTTTGTGATACCAAAGAAAAATTGACGATTTATGAAAAAGAGACGACCTATGTTCCAAAGACAACCTTAGAGTAGTCTTTTTTTATTTTAATACGAATATAGATTAATATAAAAACAACCTTATGGCCGCTTTGTTTTATGCATCACTTCTTATCTTGTTTTTACAAAATATTCATGAGCATGGTTATTGCTTTGATTATAAACTGCATGATTATCAGCGATTTTTTCATTTGCCAGTTTTTTAGCTCTTTTTAATTTCTTTTGTTGTTTTTTACTAAAAGGTTTTGCTTTCACAGCAAAAGATTTGGCAGATGAATGACTCTGACTTAATTGTTTGTCAGAATAAACTTTATTTTCTTTTCAAGAAAGCTATTTTTCTCTTTTCTTTTTGTAATTCGCTATAGCATTCTAAAAAAATCAATGCTATACTTAAAACAAGATAAGTTTTCCTTATAGGATAAAAGAAAGAGGTGTTTTATGAGTGATGTAAGTCAAAAAGGAAATGAGAAAGGCAAGATGCGTTTTTGTGCTTCTTGTGGGAAACAAATTGAAGAAGATTCTATGTTCTGTAATTATTGTGGTGCGCCAACAAGACCCCAAGCAAATAGAAAAGAACAAGTAGCACCAGCCCCACAATACAAAGCAAATGAAAGAACAAGTTGGTCACAAGGCAATGTTCCGGCAGAATATAAGCCAATTAGTATGTGGGGCTACTTCGGATATGAACTTCTATTTATGATTCCATGCGTTGGCATTATTTTACTTTTGGTATTTGCATTTGGAGGAACACAAAATGTCAATTTGAAAAACTTTGCTAGATCATACTTTTGTATGTTCATTGTAGTGGCAATTCTAGTTTTGATTTTTATGTTATGGTTTGGTGCTTATGCATCTTCCTTCTATAACTATTATTACTAAAACTATGGATATAGAACGAAAAGCGCTTTTCAAAAATGATGTTTTGCATCTTGTAAGAATCTTACCCATCTTCGTACTTTATGTCGTTGTGATGCAGAGACTATTTAATACGGTTTGCCCTTTTTTAGCACTTACCCATATTCCTTGTCCTGGTTGTGGACTAACCCATGCTTGTATCTACTTGTTACAGGGAAAAATAGGAAAGTCACTGCAAGCAAACCCTACAGCAATTTTTTGGGTTTTATCAATACTACTATTTTTAATAGATCGCTATATCAAACCACTTAAAATCAAACCTTTTCCGGTTCTTTTTAGTGTAACAGCAGGCATTACCGTTGTTTATTATATCTATCATCTTGCTTTCTTCTTTTCTTAAAAAAACAAGGTAAACGTATCTTGACAAAATCATAGAAAGTGATATGATTGTAATAATCTTAAGGAGGCGGTTTGTATGGGTTATTGGATTGATTTAGATAAAATCCTTGCATCTTGCCGCTTTTTTGTGGACTCAAAGCCTTTTGCTGTTGAGTCTTTTTTTGTTTTCGGAGGGTTATTATGGATTTAAGAGAAATGGTTAAGAAAAGTGTCTTCTATCATCATGATGAACGAGATTTAAAGTTGCTATTACAAAACTGTTCCTATTTAGAAACATCTTCCTTAAAAGAAATTTCAAAAGCCTATTTTCTTGCGAAAGAAATGCATGAAGGTCAAAAAAGAGAAGGTGGAGAGCCTTATATGATTCATCCTTTCATGGTGGCTCTTTATGCAACATGTCTTGGACTTTCTGCACCTGTTATTATGGCTTGTTTACTGCATGATACGGTGGAAGATACAGCTTTGACTTTAGAACAAATTGAAGGATATTTTGGAGTAGAAGTTGCTTCTTATGTAGATGGTGTTACCAAATTAAAGGGGTTTTCTTCACGCGAAGAGAAACAGGCACATAATACGAGTAAACTTTTTCGTTCTTTTATTCATTTTGCACCCGAAGTTTTTTTCATTAAGCTTCTTGATAGAGTGCATAACATGACCACAATCGAGCAAAAGAAAAAAAGAGAAAAACAAATTGAAAATGCAAAGGAGACACTCGATATTTTTGTGCCAATGGCAAAAAATTTAGGTTGCGGTGTGATTCAGTATGTATTAGAAGATCGAAGTTTTCATTGCTTAGATGCGCAAAAGTATTCTGAAATTGCGAAATTAAGAGAAAATCTTCTTCAAAAAACCTTGCCTCATCACAAACAAGTAATGGGTGAGATAGAAAAAGCACTTTTGAGCAAGGATATTCAAAGCCAGATTTATTTTCGTCTTAAAAATATTTATGCCATCTCTCAAAAAGAAAAAGAAGGGTTTTCCTATGATCAAATCCACGATCTTTACTCCATCAAAGTAGGAGTTAAACAGATTGCAGATTGCTACGCTTCTCTTGAAAAAATACATCAAATAATCACTCCAATCCACTACCGGATGAAAGACTATATTGCTTCTCCAAAGACAACAGGATATCAGGCTTTTCATACCACAGGGAATGATAAAACGGGTATGCAGTATCAGGTGCAAATAAAAACTTTTGATATGATCGAGTATGCTAGAAAGGGAATCTGTGTATATTCTTTAAAACAAAATCCATCTATGAAACAGGCCTTAGAACAACTGCAATTTTATAAAACATTACAAGTATTAGATGAATTGATTCCAGATGATATGGAATTTTATCAAGCCTTACAAGATCAAATATTGACACGTAATATCTACATTACTCTTATGGATGGTAGTGAGCAAGAACTTCCTAAAAATTCTACCATTTGGGATTTGCTTTGTAAATTAGGGGAAGATGAATTGGTTCATTTTAAAGAAGCAACACGGGATGGAGAATTTGTTTCTCCTTCGACAATTTTACAGGATAAAGATGAGATTGCCGTTTCTTTTTGGCCAAAAAAAACACTTCCTCCTAAACAAGCACTCAATAATTGTAAAACGCCACTTGCTAAGAAAATGATTGCGTCTTATTATACAAAACCAACAAAAAATAAAAGCTACTCTTCTTGACAAGCTCTAAAAAAAAGCCTATATTTAGGAAAAAGCGAGGGGTATTTTTATGATGAAAATTTATAACAGTGATTTAAAAACGGGTACTTTTGAGGTGCTTGATCAAATTACTACAGGCGCATGGATTGAACTCGTTGATCCAACGGAAGAAGAGTTGGAGCAAGTTTCCCGTACGATTTTAGTGGATAAAGAATTTATGCAAAGCGTCTTAGATGATGATGAAAAACCAAGAATTGACGAAGAAGATGGTTGTAAAGCTATTCTTTTGGATATTCCAACGGTATCCAAAGAAAATGGGATGGAGCTTACCAAAACAGCAACGCTTGGAATTCTTTTAGTTCGAGATGATTATGTGGTCACAATTGCGAGTCAAAAGACACCGATTTTAAATGATTTTTCTAAAGGAAAAGTCAAAGAATTTTACACGTATAAAAAAAGTCGCTTTACGATTCAAATTGTGTATCGTGTTGCCATTACGTATCTTAAAATTTTAAGAGAAATTAGTCGTAAAATTGGAATCGCAGAAGGAAAGATGATGTCTGCGACAAAAAACGAGGAACTGCTTAATCTCTTAGCACTTGAGAATAGTTTAACGTATGTGATTACAGCACTGCAATCAAATGGAGCTGTTTTAGATCGAATTTTTAAAGGAAATGTGATTTCTCTTTATGAGGAAGATCAAGAGCTTTTAGAAGATGCCATTATTGAAAATAACCAGGCCATTTCTATGGCTGATTTGTATCGAGGCATTTTAGAAAGTATGACGGATACCGTGGCGACCATTATTTCTAATAACTTAAATACAATTATGAAATTTTTAGCAGGAATAACCATTGTGCTTTCCATTCCAACGATGGTTGCTTCTTTTATGGGTATGAATGTTGATTTAGGTGCTCTTGGAACGAACCCTATGGCGTTTATTTATTTGTTACTCATTTCGATTGCCCTTTCGGTTCTTGTTGCTTATATTTTAAAAAAACGTAACATGCTTTAGTTACGTTTTTATAAGTCTTTTTTTAAGGCTTCTATGTTTTCTTGTTGAAAAGCAAGAAAGTCTTGTGCAAATTTTTTATATTTTTTTTCTAGATGATCTTTACAGGCGTTTAATTTTTGGGAAATGGCAAGATTGCCCATAGAAATTCCTTGTATTAGCATCTCAGCAATGGCAGAATCGCTGTTGTCTTTTTTTACTTCTTTTTGAATGCCTACTTTGGATGCCATTTTTGCCATTTTTCCTTCTGTTTCTTCTTTGGCTCCTAATGCATCAATATATTCCTTTGCCTCTTTTTGGTACCGTTCGTATCCTGCTAAAATATGGGTCACTGTTTCCTTAATTTTATTAGCACGTTCTTTTAAATCTTCCAATAAATTTTTAAGCGCAAATGCGGCCATTTCACTATTTTTATAGATGGCTATTACAATTTCTTGATTTTCATTCATGTCATGTCTCCTTTCTTTCTTATTGTTTGAAAAAGTAAAGAAAATATACAAAAAAAGACCACTTTGGTCTTAAGGGTTTGAACTTGTTTGACTTTCCTCCGTCTTTTCTTTTCCTTGTTCTGTTGTACTACTGTTATCTCCCGGAACATTTTCTACTATTTTTTGATCTTCTATAATGATGAGTTCTCCTTGATAATAAGCACCATCATAGGAAATTGTATACGTATATTTACCTGCTTTATTTGGGTTTACTCGAGTAAGGTCCAATATCATTTTTTGTTTTTGTTCTTCTGTTAATGGCTCAATAATATAGGTTGACAAATCTGTAGATAATAATTCTCCTAATTTGATGGTTACAGATTTTAATGTAATGGTTTGTTGTACAATGGGTTGTGTGACTGCTTTTTCTTTGACAATCACTTTTCCTTCAAAGACTTTCTTTTTATAATAGATATGGTATTTATATTCGCCAGGTTGTTGTACATTGACACTACTTGTATCTAGTTTTAATGCAGCAAGCACTTCATTAGAGACAGGTTCTTCTAAATAATCTACGATTTTAACAGAAAGCGGTACATTCACTTCTGTAGTCATTTCTTTTAATTTGAGGTTGACTTCTTTTTTGATACCAATTTGTTTTTGTTCGACTAATAGAAAGGCTGTCTTCGGTGTACGCGCTTGCTGATACTGTGGATAGAGTGCACCACATGTAATGCAATACACACCAAGAAAGGCAAAGGTTGCCACTGTGATCATTCTTGTTTTATTATCCATTTCAATCACCATCCATTTTACTACGCTCTTCTACTTTATATTCATTATAATATATGTTTTTTTAAGAAACAAGGAAAATTCGGTTTTTTTGTCTAGAAAATGGCGGTACTTGTCATTTTTTAGGAAATATGCTACAATATGCGCAAATAGGAGAGAATGTATGGTAAAAGATTATTTTAAGATTCTTCATCCTGAAATGGAAGAAGAAATCAATCAGATGAGAAAAAATAGGAAAGGTGATTCCAACCAAAAACAAGAGCAAGATTTAGAACTTGATGATTTCGAAGACGAGGAAGTAGCGGCTTTTGAAGGTACTGTTGATCCACAAGAGCCAACGGATAGCTCTGATGTGGAAGATTTAGAACTTGATGATTTCGAAGATGAGGAAGTAGCGACTTTTGAAGGTACTGTTGATCCACAAGAGCCAACGGAAAGCTCAGATATGGAAGATTTAGAATCTGATGATTTCGAAGATGAGAAAACAACTCCTCCTAAAAATTCTACTGATTCCGATAAACAAACAGCTAACCCTGACATGCAAACTTTTTTAGAAAACTATCTATCAAAACTGATTGAACAAAATAAACAGCTACTGGCTAGTAATGAAGAATTAAGCAAAAAAGTCGAGGAAGCTTCTCCTAAAAAGAAAAAAAAGAAAGAAAAGAAAAAACGACATCTCATTAAAAGACTTACAATTGCTACGACTACACTTTTTATAGTAGCAGGTGGTTTTAATATGATAAAGGGTTATCGTCAACACAAAGCAGAGCTTCGATTTTTACAAACCACTGAACAGGAAAATCATTCAGCGAATCTAAATGCAGTAATCGATCAAATAGCAACGGACGAAAATACCTATCTTTATAGAGAGGTTTCTATCGATCCAGCTTTAGAAACTTGGGAAAGTATTGCCGAAACGTATGGGGTAAATGTCTTAGATTTAGAAGAAAATAATGAAAGTTTTTCATCCGGTACAGTGATTATCCCATATCTTGTTGACAATGATGTTTTAGAGGAAAACTTGCATGAAGTACCGTATGATGCGACTATGCGTCTTTCTGATTTTGCCAAAGCAAATGAAGTGAGTATGCAAACACTTGAATACTTAAATCCTGGTATTCAAGATGGATTGGCAAGTGAAGTAACGATACCTGACTTTCATGCACTTGGTAGTAAGAATAATTTAGGAACACATAAATAAAACAGTTATTCACAATTTTGTGGATAACTGTTTTCCTTGATAAGTATTTCGTTTTACCATTTCTTTATCAATTTCATTGAGAACACAGAATTTTTTAAGCAGCCAATCTGGTGCGATTAAATCCTCTTTTTTAGGGTCTCCAGTAATTCTGTGTATTACAATTTCAGGACGCAGCCTTTCTAACTGAGAAATGACAATGTCTACATATTCTTCTTTTGTTAACACTTTGAATTTTTCTTTCTCATAGCGTGTGGCAAGTGGGGTATCTTTTAAAATATGAAGCATATGAATTTTGATGCCTTGAATATCTAGTTGGTTTAAATAGGAAACGGTTTGTAGCATTTGTTCCTTCGTTTCATAAGGAAGTCCATTGATAATATGCACTACAACTTCAATGTTTCTTTTACGAAGTTCTAAAACGGCCTTTTCAAATTCTTCTAAAGAACAACAGCGATTGATGTATTTGGCAGTTTTATCATGGATTGTTTGTAAACCAAGTTCGACGGTTAAAAAGGTACGCTGATTCATCTCTTTTAAATAAGAAAGACATTCTTCAGATAGCGTATCTGGTCTTGTTGCGATTGCAATTCCTAAGACATCCTCTTTTTCTAAAAAAGGTTCATAGATTTTTTTCAAGAAAGAAACAGGTGCATACGTGTTACTTCTTGCTTGGAAATAAGCAATCCATTTGGCATCTTCCCATTTTTTCATCATTCTGTTTTTCATTTGTTCAAATTGCATCAAAGGGGGCAGTGTTTTTTCTCCTGCGAACTCTCCACTACCACTTTTGGAGCAATAAATACATCCTCCATATCCTTTTGTACCATCTAAATTAGGACAAGAAAATCCTGCATTCAAACTTGCTTTCGCAACTTTTCCGCCGAAACGTTTTTGATAATGATAAGTAAGCGTATGATATCGTTTATTATCAGAACTATAAGGAAAGGGATTCTTTTGTTTTTTATCTGGCATGTTTTAAAATCACTTCCTTTCGTTTTAGTATACCATAAACTATAAAAAACATGGTATACTTAAGATAATAGGGAAGTGAAGAATTTGAAAAAAACATGGAAGTTAAAACCAAGTGTATTAAAAAAATTAAAAGTGGCAGGAATTGTAATCGCAGTTTTCTTGGTTGTATTTAGCTATATAAATAGTGAAAAGAATTCTTTAAAAAAGTTGGGGTATAGTAATCAAGCCATTTCTTCCATTGTTCAAAAATGGCAAATAGGTGCTGTGAAAGAAATTGGAGAAAATAAAACGGTGAATGCTGCTTTTGAAAGTAAGGATTATGTACAAGATAATTTGCAGGTCTACAAGAAAGTTACATATCAAAAGCAAAAAGATCTGATTAAAAATATTAATAAATTGATAAAAAAAGGGTATAAGGCCAATGAAATTTCTATGATTTTAGCGCATGGAAATAACGAGGATGTCAGCGCCTTTGCCAAACGAAAAAAAGTCAAATATTTAGAACAGTATTTTTCCATTCCCTACGCCAAATTAAAAAACTATGATCGCTATGTTGCTTACTATGATAAAGAACGAGAAGATGCAGAAACGACAGTATTACACGTCAATATGGATTTTGATCAAGAAGAGTATACCAATCCAATCAAAATTGATACGTTTAGCGAAGATGTGCTGGTCAATAAACATAGGATGCTTACAGAAAAATTTGTGCCAAAGCAATTAAAAGAGGTACCTAGCGAATACTTGAAAAACAAAAATGATGAAATCATGGTTCATCAAAGTGTACTCTCTGCTTTTAAACGAATGATGCAAGAAGCTTTAAAAGATGGAAAGCATATTCTAATTAATTCTGGGTATCGAAGTTATCAAGATCAGCTAGATACGATGGAATTATATCGGGAAGCTTATGGACAAAACTATGTTGATAACTATGTTGCGAAAGCAGGTTTTTCAGAACACCAGACTGGAATGAGTATTGATGTAGCGAGCCAAGATGTCTCAATTTTTGTAGAAAGTGAAGAATATGGCTGGATGATGGATCATGCGTACGAATATGGCTTTATTTTGCGCTATCCTAAATCAAAAGAAGAAATTACAGGATACAAGTGTGAAGCTTGGCATTATCGCTATGTTGGAATAAAGGCGGCAAAATATATTCATGACCATAATATTACATATGATGAATATTACATGATGTTTTTAGAAAAAAATTCCTAGAATCCTTTTTTGTTAAGTTCGCGAGTTATCAAGATTTGATATCTAAGGAAAGTACAACGCCTATCTTCTTTTTCCTACGAAGAAGAATAAAAGGTTCATAACAATAGGATCTATTTATTCTTTGTCTAGAGAATAAACGAAACAAGAGGCTGGCATTACATTTTTGTCGTTCACGACTTGCATGCAATATGAGAACAATTCATTCACTAAATTTGTAGATGTTGATTGAGAAATTTTTCGGACTTTGATATAGAGATTTGAGTTCCGGTAAAATTTTATAGAATTATTGAAATAGCAATAAAAAAAAGTTATGGATACTAAACAATTTGTCTTTATTGCATTCTATTGATATTTATTGACTAATTTTGCAACTGTTGTAAAAAAAATACCGAAACTCAAAATATAGAGTTTGAGTTCCGGTAAAATTTATAGAATTATTGAAATAGCAATAAAAAAATGTTATGGATACTAAACAATTTGTCTTTATTGCATTCTATTGATATTTATTGACTAATTTTGCAACTGTTGTAAAAAAAATACCGAAACTCAAATATAGAGAGCTTGCAAAAAGTTCTTTTTTATGTTATTGTGTATTTGTCAAGGGAACTTGCATAAAATAAAAAAAGAGGAACATTCAATTCCGAAAGTGAATGTCGCCTCATTATGAGTTACGACACTCGTTCAGCGTTGAAAGAGTGTCATTTTTTTATTATCGCTACCAATAAAGATAGGAGAAATAAAATGATAGCAATGTATCGAAGAATCTTTATTATAAAAATTCTTTTCTTCATCTTTATCAATCCCCCTTTCTTGTAAAAGATTGGAGGCAGACACTCAACATCAAATGTTCCTAAAATAATCATACCAAACAATTGTTCTTGGCACAATACTTTTATATTAAATTGTGACAATTTAGAAAAACACACTTGCCCATTGTCTTTTTACAATGGGCAAATATGATAACATACTTATTATAAATATCAGAAAGGATAAATATATGAATCGTATTTTCTTAAAAAAAGAAGAATTATCTACATTTGAAAGATTCAAGCCAGATAATTCTACTACGAGTGAAGGAATATTTTATTTTTATGAATTAGGCATTGACAGGATTATATTCTAGAAGAATTAATAGACAACATCGAATTGTTTGTGAAGTGGATGAAGAAAAAAAAGAAATTCATATGATTAGAATGTGGACGCATTATGATAAAATTTAGTTATTTAGTGGTACAACGATAAGAAATCCATCACGAAAAATAGAATAGTTTGTTTTTAGTTTCATTAATTCCACCAGATAGATACCAAACTCGGAAAATTCGAGTAAAAAATAGATAACGTACTTGATAAAAGTGCGTTTTTATGTTATGGTGTATTTGTCAAGGAAACTTGCATATAATAAAAAAGGAACATTCAATATCGCATGTTGAGTGTTGCCAATATAATTTTGGTTTCACCTAAATCATTGCTGAGTTAGGTGATTTTCTTTTTATATTAAAACTATAAATAGTAGTAATATTAATAGGAAGATAAGAATTACTAAAGATAGAATTAAAAAATCCTTCTTATTCATGCTAACGCCTCCCTTCTTTATGAAGTTTGGCAATCACCCAACTATTAAATGTTCCTGAAGCAATTATATCAAACGTTTGTTTCTTGCACAATCATTTTTATATTAAATTTTGATAATTTAGAAAACACACATGCATATTGCCAAGCCAATATGCATGTCTAAAATAATAGTTTTGTTAAAAATATAATGAGTATTTAAAAAAATGACATTCTAAGATTTGTCAAGAATAAATTTTTATGATATTATAGATACTGCAAAAAGACACGAAATTTCTAAATTTTTAAAAATTTAGAAATAATGTGTTGATATAATACAGTTTGAAAAAAAGGAATAGTTTTATGATAACAATATGTACAGATGATTTCATTGATTTAGCAGATGTTGAAAGTCTAAGAAAATGGATTGAATATATGCCTGAATGTTTTACCTCTAATTTAAATAATGCGATGTATAAAGATAGATTAATTGAAGATAGATTCATTTTATATAATATAAATAATTTGTATTCATTTATTGAAGAAACAACTGGAAATAAACCTGATGTTGAAAATAGACATTTTAGTATTGGACAAACTACTTTAGAAAAACATGAAAAATTCAATAAAATCAAAAGTAACATTCCTAACTTTGATATACAAAAATATGCAAAATTAAAATTAACCAAAGATGAACAAACAATTTGTTATACTCTTGTTAAAAGATGTACTTTAGAAAACTCAGATGAAATTATGAACGAAATTGAGGGTATCCATAATTTTTACTTAAGATCTTATGCAAAATACCTTTTAATTCATTTACCTGAATCAAATTATAGATTTTCAGCTAACAATATAAGAAAACAAGTTAGTAATGCAAATAAAAGATTAGCAAAAAAATTTAAAAGAATTAGAAGAAAAGAAGCTGACGCTTGGGCACATGCAAGAGATAGAAAATATTACTAACTATTTCTTTTGTCAAAAAGTTGTCATACTTCTTCCTTTAGGGAACCATTGACGAATCTGTTCGAACTTCTGATATAGGAATCAATTGAAAGATTGGTTTTTTCTTTTGTTAGAAAAACAGAGTTGGAAAGGTTGAGTTCTATGCTAAATGTATCCTAAACTGAAATGCAAATGAACTTATTTGAGTTCCGGTAAAATTTATAGAATTATTGAAATAGCAATAAAAAAATGTTATGGATACTAAACAATTTGTCTTTATTGCATTCTATTGATATTTATTGACTAATTTTGCAACTGTTGTAAAAAAAATACCGAAACTCAAATGAACTTATACTTTCCTTCTTTTCTTTTTTGTGGTATCTTTATACTAGAATAGAATAGGAAGGGTGAATGAGATGTATCCATTAGGAAAGCAGTTTGAAGTTGACACAGCTAAGGGTATTGCAGATGAAAAGTGTATCTTCAAAGGAAAAAAGTATCGCATTACAGTCTTAACAGAACGTCTTGTTCGCCTAGAATATAATGAGGCGGGTCTTTTTGTAGATGCACCCAGTCAATTGGTACAAAATAGATATTTAGGTTATCCACAATTTGAGGTTCGCCAAGATGCAAAGTTTTTAGAGATAAAAACAGCTTATTTTCAACTCACTTATGTGAAAGAAGCTCCTTTTACTGGAAGTAAAGTGGATCCGATGAAGAATTTAAAAATAACCTTACTAACCAATTCTAAGGAAAATAATCGAGATTGGTATTATGGACATCCCGAAGCAAAAAATTTTGGTGGGAATATGATTTCTAAAGACATCAAAACCAGTCGAAGAAGTAACCGGGGACTTTATTCTTTAGATGGTTTTGCATCCATTGATGACAGTCGCTCGCTTTTATTCTTGGAAGATGGGACACTTGCCAACAGAAGTGGAGAAGGCCTTGATATATATGTTTTCCTTTACTATAAAGATTTCCATCTTGCGTTACAAGATTATTTTCGCTTAACAGGGATGCCTGCGCTTCTTCCACGATATGCACTTGGAAATTGGTGGTGTCGAAATCAAACTTATGATAGCAATAGTCTATTAACACTTGCATCCCAATTTGAACGAAGAAAAATCCCAATTGCCATTTTTTTGTTGGATAAGGATTGGCATTATCGAAATGTAGGAGATTTAAAAGAGTTAAAAACAGGATTTACGTTTAATCAAGCGCTTTTTCCAAATCCAGGGGATACGATTTATAAATTGCATGAGAGAAACATTCGTCTTGGACTTCGCATTGATCCTGCCGCTGGAATTTACCCACATGAAGCATATTATCAAAAAGCATGTGAATATCTAGGAATTACAAACAATAAAATTATTTTATTCGATCCACTGAATTCAAAGTTAATGGACGTTTATTTTAAACTTTTCTTGCATCCATTAGAAGCATTAGGCGTTGATTTTTTTTGGAGTGACTATCAAGCAGAAGGAAATCCTTATACACTACTTTCTTATAACCGGATGCTCTATTTAGATTCTGGAAGGAATCCTGCGAAACGGAGCCTTCTTCTCTCTAGAAATGGACTTTATAGAGGACATTGTTATCCAATTCTTTATGCTGGAAGTAGCGAGGTATCTTGGCAAGGGTTAGAAGATATTGCTTTTTCTAATTTAAGTGCTGCGAATATTGGAGTCTCTTGGTGGAGTCATGATATTGGAGGAAACCATGGAGGAATTGAAGAAAGTGAACTTTATATTCGTTATGTAGAACTGGGTTGTTTTAGTCCAATTTTTAGATTCCATGCAGCAAGAGGAAACTATTATAAAAGAGAACCTTGGCTTTGGGATATCAAGACAGAAACCATTGTAAATGACTATATGCGTCTTCGTCATCGTTTGATTCCTTACTTATACACGGAAGCATACCGGTATTATAGTGAAGGAAAGGTCTTGGTGGAACCCTTTTACTATCGGTATCCATGGGTATATGATGATGCATCCTACAAGAATCAGTATTTTTTTGGAAGTTCTTTGTTAATTTGTCCTATTTTAACACGAAAAGATTCAACGATGAATCGAACGATACAACGCTTTTTCATTCCAGATGGAATTTGGTATGAATTTAATACAGGGAAAAAGTTTTTAGGAAATAAGAAGTATGTTTCCTTCTATACAGAAGAAGAATATCCTGTTTTTGCAAAAAGTGGTGCTATTATTCCACTTTCTAATCGAAGTGATCGAAATAATGTTGGTCTGCCTCTTGATATGGAAGTACATATTTTCCCAGGTGTATCGAATACATATACTCTTTATGAAGATGATGGATTGACTTCGCTTTATAAAGAAGGTTTCTACTTAAAAACAGATTTTGATTATAATTACTTACAGAATAATTACACGCTGATTATTCGTTCTAAGGAAGGTAAGAGTGGAATCGCACCACAAGAGAGAAATTATAAAATTCGGTTTCGAAATACCAAAGAAGCAGATACCGTAGAAGCATTTTTTAATGATCAAAAGATTGCACTGAATGCTTATGTAGAAGATAATGACTTTTTAGTAGAACTTACTGCTGTTCCAACCATTGGTCAGGTTACCATCAATTGTAAGGGAAAAGATATTGAAATTGATGCCGTTCGTGTCATCAATGAAGATATTAATAGTATTTTAATGGACTTACAAATTAACACGTATTTAAAAGAGCAAATTGCAGCCATTATTTTTGGAGAGAACACCATTAGTAAAAAAAGAATTGCAATTCGAAAATTAAAAAAACAAGGCTTGTCAAAGGAATACATGCACTTGTTCTTAAATTTATTAAAATATATTGGAGAGGTGTAACTCTCTTTTTTTGTGCTATAAGGAAAAAACTACACTTTAGTTCTTTATTTTTTCTTTGGTTTTTTCAAGATAAGCAAGAATTCCTTTGGCAGCCTCTCTTCCGCTTTTTGAAGCCCATGCGACAGTATGGATGTTGTTCGTGCAATCTCCACCAGCAAAAATCTTTCGCTTGGATGTTTGTCCAGTTTCTTTGGTGTAGATTACAGAAGTATCTGTATACTTTAAAGGAAGATTTTGCATAGAAGCATCTAGGCGACTTCCTAAACAGCGAATCACATAGTCTACTTTTAAGTCCTTTTCACTTCCCTTTATAGAAACTAGTTTTTTCTCTTGCTTCTTTCCCTTATATTTTGTTTTCACATACACAAGTTTTTCTACGCGTCTTTTTCCTAAAATACGAACTGGATTGGCATGAAAACGAAAGCGGATGCCCTCCTTGATAGCACGCCTAATCTCTTTCTTTTCAGCAGGCATTTCTTCTTCACTTCTTCGGTAGAAAACAATCACTTTCTTAGGGTTCTTTCTTTGAATGGTACGAGCGACATCCATGGCGACATCACCACCACCGATGATTGCCACGACTTTTCCTTGATAATTGGGGTGATTCTCTTGTTCAAGAAGTTCGTTTCCACCATAGACACCCTCTAACTCTTCCCCTTCAATTCCTAATGTTTTGGAACGATTGGCACCTACTGCAAGAAAGATGGCATCATATTCTTTTTCTAAGGTCTTTAGGGTAAGGTTTTCCCCTAATTCTTGGTTTAATTTGACATGGATTCCAAGCGATAAGATGTTATGAATGGTCTTCTTTACAAGTGTTTTATTTAAGCGAAAACTAGGAATTCCATGTTGTAGAAGTCCCCCTAAATATGCATGCTTTTCATAGATCGTTACATCTACTTCTTCTTTGGCTAAAAAGGCAGCACAAGTAAGACCTGCAGGACCTCCTCCAACAACAGCCACCTTATATCCTTTTCCTCTTGCACCCACTTTTTTGAGTGGTTTTCCTTTTTCAAGGGCATAATCTCCAAGATATGCTTCGATAGCACCAATTTGAACAGGACGGGTTCTTTTTCCTCTTATACAAGAGCCTTGACACTGTTTTTCATGGGGACAAATTCTTCCACATAAAGCTGGAAGAACCGTTGTCTTTTCTAAAAGATCACAGGCATCTTCTTCCTTGCTTTCTTTCATACATTTTATAAAATCACGAATTTCATTTTCCAAAGGACATCCAAAATGACAAGGTTGCTTACTACAACCAAGGCAGCGATTGGAAAGTTTTTCGATTCTTTTTTCTTTTTTCACAGAAGGCCTCCTATCTTTTCTTTATTATAGCATTCTCTTTTCCGTTTGTAAAAACAACAAAATCTTCAAAGGAAGGTTCATTATGAATTTATGTAATTTCAAAGTAGTTAGAAAAAAGATAGCCGCTTAAATGATAAAATACATATATTAAAAATCAATAAGTTTCGTATGAAGTTTTATGATGCGTTCTTTTCTTTTTGTATTTTGCCAAAGTCCGAATGAATTTATTTTTTTAATCCTTTATCTGTTTTTGCAATTGTTCTAATTCCTTTATGTTTTTATTGTTCTTTAATATTTCCATTTGCCTTCTAGCTGAATGATTAAGTCTTACTAATCTTTCGCTTTGTGGAATTTTTTCTTCTATATACCCTGCGTTTGTATTTTCCAAATTATTTAGAATAACTAAATGCAAAAGGTCAGTATAATCACGAATGTTTCCTTCTTTGGCTAATTTAGGATTTTTATTTTTCCATTCTTTCGCAGTCATACCAAATAAAGAACATTTAAAACATCTGCTTCATTCGCATACACATATTTCTTTTGTGTTTCTGTTAAAGTTGGAACAATATAAGTTTTAACTGCATCAGTATGAACAGCATAATTTACTTTTGCAAGGATTCTATTTGCTTGCCAATCCATCTTTTCTTGGTAGGCTTCCTGTGTTTTTAATCTTTCAAATTCAGTGATTAAATATAATTTAAATTCTGAGGACAACCAACTCGCAAACTCAAATGCAATATCTGGGTGTGCAAATGTTCCTATACTATATTTTCCACCTTTTGATAGAATACCTGTTGCTTTTGTCCTTTTTATCCATTGAGAAGGGGACATAGAAAAAGAATTTTTACCATACTCTGTTTTAATTTGGTCGAATTCGACCAAATTAAAATCTACATTATGAATCTTCTCCCACAATCCAATGTAATCAATGGTGGTAATTCTTCTTAACCAATTTTTGACAGTAAAAGATGGATCTCTAGAATTCTGATATTTGGCAAGGTCTGTTAAAGAAATATAGTTTATATTTCCTACTTTTAAAATTCCTATCTTATTTTCTTTTACAATTAGTTCCGTTGTTACTTTTTCTTTTTTCAATATTTTGCACGCCTTTCTTTTTTAAAATTTCAAAGATGTCAACCTATTTTGCTTACATTTTTATCTTACTGCACACTTTCAATTTTTCATGACATATTATAATTTTTTGATTATTTTTAGGTTATTTTTATCCTTTTTCTTTTTCATAGCATTTCTTTCCAATGTTTGGTATAATGAAACTATACAGGAGGCAGGTTATGAAAGCATTGATTACAGGTGCATCCAGTGGAATTGGGCGTGAAATGGCAAAATATCTTGCAAAGTTAGGGTATGATTTAATTTTAGTAGCAAGAGATCGGGAAAAATTAGAGCAATTACAAAGAGAACTTCCTGTGAAAGTCAAAGTGATTGTCGTAGATCTTGCCATAGAACAGAAAGTCAAAGAACTCTATGTTTTGGTGCGCCCTGAAGAAATCGACCTGTTAGTCAATAATGCAGGGTTTGGTGTCTTTGGAAATTTTGTAGAAACAGAAACTGCTCGAGAACTTTCTCTTATCAATGTGAATATTAAAGCGGTGCATATGCTTACAAAATTCTTTTTGAAAGATATGGTTAAAAGAAACAAAGGGCACATTTTAAATGTAGCCTCTACAGCTGCTTTCTATCCTGGTCCTTTAATGGCGACTTATTATGCCAGCAAATCTTATGTATATCGTCTTTCGCTTGGAATTCAAGAAGAACTTAGAAGAAAGAAAAGTAAAGTAAAAATTTCTGTTTTATGTCCAGGTCCAGTTGATACAAACTTTAATCAAACTGCAGGCGTTACTTTCGCTTTAAAGTCTTTAGAAAGTAGTTATGTTGCAAAGTATGCAATCGATCAAACGTTAAAAGGAAAAGAAGTGATTATTCCAGGATTTAAAATGAAATGTGCGAAATTCTTGGGTCATTTTCTAAGCGATAAGATGCTTGCCAAAATCGCTTATCGGATTCAAAGGAAAAAACGGAAATAGCAAAAAAAGGGGGGGTGTAGGATGGAACCTATTTTAGAAGTATCCAATGTATCTTTTCATACAGTCTTTGAAAATTTTTCGTTGGCGATTCAAAAAAGAAGTTTTACAGTGCTATCTGGTTCTAATATGTGTGGTAAGACAACATTAATTAAGATTTTAGCAGGCATTGTGCCAACGCATGAAAAAGTGCTATTAGAAAGATGTTACTTAGAAAGCTTACCTAAAGAAGTTCTCTACAAAAAACTTGCGGTCGTTTTTTCTTCAAAAGCACATCTTTCTTTTGTTTTTAATAAAGTAGAAGATGAAATTCTTTTTGCACTTGAAAATTTAGGTGTCAAAGAGAACGAAAAAAACGAAAGACTCGAACAGGTCTTAGCCAAATTTTCTCTTCTTTCTTATCGCAATATTTCTCCGAAAAAACTTTCCCGGTATCAGGCAGTAAAGCTCCACATTGCGCTTGCAGTGCTTTCTTCTCCTAAAGTGCTACTGTTGGATGACCCTTGTGCATCTTTAGAAAAGAGGGAAGCAAAACAAATTGTGGCGTACTTAGAGATGTTAAAAGAAGAAGGGATGACTATTTTTATGACAACGTCTCATTTAGAAGATGCTTGTTCTTGTGATAGACTTTTAATTCTTCATAAGAAAGAAATTCTTTTAGATGGAGACCCTTCTACGGTTTTCAAAGAAGATGGTCTTTTAAATAAGATTGGGTTAGAACTTCCTTTTCTCGTCGATCTTTCTATTAAATTACAGTATTATGGTTTAGTAAATCAAATCTATTTAAATCAGGAAGCGTTGGTGGATGCTTTATGGAAATAAGAGTAAGTCATTTAAGCACGACAGCTTTTCAGAAACTTGATTTTTGCATTGAAAGTGGAAAGATAACAGCGCTTTCTCTAAAGGAAAGTCACGATTTGTTTTGCATTTTACATTTAGAAGAAAAAAAAGCAGGTTCTATTTATTTGGATGGAATCAAAAAAGAACGTAAAAATCAAGCGTATTATCAAAAGAAAATAGCACTTGTTCCAGAACAATTTTTGTTGCTTCCTTATCTTTCTACTGTGGAAGAGTATCTACTTTACTTTTTAAGGGAATTGAAAGTTCCTTGTCAAAATTCTTTTAAAAAAATACAAGATGCGCTTCGAATTGTAGGGTTGCCCTTATCTTCACTTTCTAAAGCCATTACAACGCTTTCTGAGACAGAGCAAAAACTACTTCAAATTGCCGTGTCACTGCTTGCAAATCCAGAGGTATTTCTTTTAGAAGATCCTTTTGCAAAGCTCGATTTACATTATCAAAAAAAACTCATTGGAGTTTTTCGAAAACTCAAAGAAAAATATCAGAAAACGATTGTGTTTTCTACCATGGATGTAGACAAGATTTATCAATATGCAGACAATGTCATTTTTTTAAGAAAAGGAAGGATTGTTTGTTCTGGTTCAGTGGAAGAAGTTTTTAAGCAAGCAACACTTTTAAAAAGAAATCAAATAGAACTTCCCACATCCCTTGCTTTTATCCACTGTGTCAAAAAGAAAAAACAAATTACGCTTTCCCATCATCAAGATGTAAGAGATTTAATAAAGGATATTTACCGCAATGTATAATGCGAAAATAGAAAAAATTGATGGGAATTGTCTAGTTTTTTCTTTTCTTTTTCTTTTTCTTTTTCTAAATTTTAAAAGCGATTGGGGTAGTTTGCTATCCATTTTCTTTGTTTATCTGTGGATAACACATAATTTTGAATTAAAAAGAAACAAGAAATGGGTCATTTTTACATTTTTTGTCATACTTTTCCACAGTTTTTGTGGAAAACTCTTGCTTTTTAGTAAAATTTGTATTATTGTTTGTTTCTTGGACAGTTATTTTTTAAAAAATGCTTCTTTTAAAAGATATGAATTTTTGCAAAAACTACCAACATTTATGCAGCAAAAAGTGCTTAAGGGCTACCTTTTCTTTTTCCAGTACTTATTTTATAAAAAAGCCTTAAAAAGTATGGGGATTTATACGAGAATTTCTCGATTTTATCCAGCAAGAGACCTCTTGTTCGCACCCTATGAAAGATATATCGTTTTGTTAAAGAAAAAGAATACTTCTTTCTCTTTTACTTTCGATCGTTTTCTTTTTCTGCTTCTTCATATTATACTTTTTGGAATTTATTTTTGTTAGGAGGAATGATGTATGCGATTTTGTATTTGCTTTTCTTATGAAGGGACTCGTTACAAAGGATACCAGCGTCAAGGTGAATTGTTAACCATTCAGAAGATGATGGAAGACGCACTGTTTCAAATTAATGCTTCTCATAAAGTGGTTGTCCATGCTTCAGGTAGGACAGATCAAGGAGTTCACGCCCTTTGTCAGATTGCACATTTTAATTTAGAGGTAAAAATCACTGCCCATCAATTAAAGCGTGCTTTAAATCGATATCTTCCAGAAGATATTTATGTAAGAGGGGCTTATTTAGTAGAGGATTCTTTTCATGCAAGATATATGGTGGAAGAAAAAACATACCAGTATCGTGTCAATACGGATATGTATAATCCTTTACGAAGAAGATTTGTCTATCAATACAACTATGCACTAAATTTGAAGGCTATGCAAGATGCAATTGCTTATTTGATAGGGGAACATGATTTTAGGGCATTTGTTACCGAAAATACAACCAAAGAAAATTGTGTTCGAAAGATTACAAGAGCAACTTGTGAATATGATAGAGCAAATCCTGGAGAAATTGTCTTTACCTTTCAAGGAAAAGGTTTTTTAAGATACCAAGTTAGAAATATGGTAGGAATTCTTTTAAAAGTAGGAAGTGGAAAAATAAAACCTAGAGAAGTGAAAGAAATTTTGGAAAGCAAAGATCGTAGTAGAAATGGGGTAACAGCACCTGCTTGTGGACTTTGTCTTATTTCGTTAAAATTAAAAGAACCTTATGCACATCTTATAGAAGAGAATAGCTAGGGCTTTTTTCTTCTTCTATTTCTGGGTCTTCCTTTCTACCGACTAAATAGTCATAAGAAACATGATAAAACTGGGCAATATGAAACAATTTAAATGCAGTAGGAATTCGGGTACCAGTTTCAAAACTAGAATAGGTTGTTTGTGCAAATCCAATTTTTTTACTGAGCTTTTCTTGTGAAAGTCTCTTTTTTTTTCTAAGAAGTTTTAGTCTTTGTTTCAATTTGTTGTAATCGATAGATTGGTAAGAAGATGTATGAATTTTTTGGGAAAGGCCAACTAAATAGTCTAAATTTACTTGGTAATAATTGGCAATTTCGTTCAGTTTTTCCAAGGATAAATCATTGGTGTTTCGTTCCCACTTGGCATAGGTATTTTCTTTCACATCTAAAATTTTTGCAATATCTTTTTGCCTTAAATTTCGATTCACCCTTAATTTAAGCATTTGATTGCCAAAATATGCCATTTTTCTCACCATTGCCATTGTAAAATAATTCAAATAGATATTGATGAGAAGGGATTCTATGTGTTAAAATAGAGAAAAATAGAGGTGTTCTGTTATGAAAAGATTACTGAAAAGGAAAGTAGAAAAGAGTTATTTGTTACTGGTAGGATTAGTAAGTGTTTTTCTTGTTGTAGGATACTTTAGTTATGCCTATTTTACAGTGCAAACAGAAAAAGCAAATGTGATTAGTATAAAAGCAGGAACATTGTCTTTATCGTTATCTGAGGATGAACTTTATACATTTCCAGATGGACAGATGCAAGAGCTGGATATTACGATAACAAACAATAATCCAGTTGATGTAAAATTTAATTTATATGCAAGGAACCCTGATCCTGAAGTACAAGTTTTCTATTTTAGTGATGGTAGTAATGGACTTTGGCAAACTGTTCCGCCTAGATATGGTAGAGTTTTAGCAAAAGGGCAAAAGCAACGGTTTCTCATATTTGGATATTCAAACGATAAAGCTATGCACACTACAGATATAAGAGTTAGTGTTGGTCTTAGCACTGCATCACTCTCTTGGCCATCAAATGCTGTAGAAATTCCAGCTTATAACAAAGTTTCAGAGCCTGTTTTATCTGAAAATATGATTCCAGTTACATGGAATGCATCTTCCAAAACGTGGGTCACCGCTGATTATGATGATAGTGATTGGTATGATGACTATGAAAATCATAATTGGCCCAATGCAGTGGTAGTAAAAAAGGAGTACCGAAATACATATTCTCAAGCAATGCCATCAGGAATCCCTATTTCCATGGACAAGATTCAAACGATGTGGGTATGGGTTCCAAGATTTAGTTATGCACTATTAAAAGGCAGCATGACAGGCCATGCATTTAGACTAATTGAAGATAGTAGTGATTTAAATGGTGCAATTGATATTCAGTTTAAAGATATCAATAACAGCAAAAATACGGATACAGGGACAGGTGAGTATGAAAATTTGTCGACATCTAGTATTGATCAAGCAAGCCACTGGAAGACAGCTTCTGCATTTACATCTACCATTCAATCTGGTAGATCTCTTCCTGGATTTTGGGTTGGTAAATTTGAAACTGGAAGTGATATAGATGGTTGCGCACCTTCAATGGCTTATGGTGACGGAGCGAATCTTCTCATAAAACCAGACGCGATGTCTATAGGTAGTCTTGACATGGGTGAGATAGAAGACCTTGCTTCTGGTTTAACGTCTTTAGATTTTAATGACTCGGAATTGCAAGCCATTCCAATGACAGATGCGCAGTGGAATGCAGTTGCCTACTTAAGTACTAGCCTGTATGGTAAATGGGGCAATACAGATTATGAGACAACTCGACAGGATTTGCCAATTTATAAGAATCCGAATCAAGCAGGATGTGGTTCTACCAAGACAACTGGAAAAGGAAGAAACAATGCCAGTTATGATGTTACAGGGAATGGTACAGGTGCTTCTACGACAGGAACTATTTATGGAATTTATGATATGGTTGGTGGTGCTTTTGAAAAGGTAGTAGGATGTGATTTAGGCGCTAACCCATTCTATAAAGGAATAAATCTATCAACTGTCACATATACAAGACTTTATGATGGCGGTGTGTTAAGAGGAGGCGCTGCAGTGCAAAATTTTACTGATATATATGATCCCTATTCTATTTTTTCCTATACCAATACAGATGACCTTTGCAGTGTAAGCGCAACTTATGGGGCATACGTATGTCAAAAGGGTTATGGTTCATCTAGTGAAGAGCCAAATGGATTTCGCCTTGTCCTCGTTCCAGTAGGGTCCTTTTAAAAAAATAAGAATGATTTTGAAAAGAAGAATAAAGAAGATATAGAATCGAAGGATAGAAAAACTCAGAAATTTTGGAAAATTTTGAAGGAAAAATTTCCTTCTTTTTTGCACTAAAAAGCTTGACTGGGGGGGGGG